>CAJCBN010000175.1 GCA_903960645.1 uncultured Actinomycetes bacterium
GCGGCTGCCGCCGCTGCCTGGGCGCAGCATCTCGATGGCGGGGATCGCGGGCTCGACCGGCGGATCGAGCGGGCGCATGATGGCGTCGGCCGGGCTGGCGGGGCGCTCGGGCAGGAGCAGCGACGAGGCGCCCGTGCGGATACTGAGCGTGACCGGCACGGGCGACGGCCAGGCCCACGGCCAGTAGCAGGGCGAGATCGCGATGCGGATGCGGTTACCTGGCTGGAAGCGGTGTGCGATCGAATCGAGCGGCACGTCGATCGTCATCTCCTCGCCGGGCACGACCGGCTCGGGCCGGGCGTTGCCGTGGCGATGGCAGAGGTTCAGCTGGCCGCGGGTGACGAGCAGCGACGAGCCATCCGGGGCGATCTCGCTGAGCCGTACCGACACCATCGCGGTTGGCTGGTCGGCGGTAATCGCTAGGCGCGCGGTGGCATGGCCGAGGATCGCGAAGGACGCGTCGAGCGGGTCGGAGGTGAAGCACAGGCTGAGCGCCTCCTCGCCACGCTGGTCGAGCGGAAGGTCGTCGGACTTGCCGTCGGCCGTCCACGAGCCGCCGTCGAGGCCGACGGTCTGCACGCTCTCGATCGGAAAGACCTGGCCGTGTCCGGGATCGCCACCGAGGGTGCCATGGCCGAGCACGAGCTCGCGCGTCTCGATGCGGGGCGACGGCCACGTCTCCTCGACGATCCAGCGACCGGGCCGGTCGGCCAAGCGGGGTGCGGGCTCAACAGGATCCTGTTCGTACGCAATCAGCATCGCGTCGCCGTCGATCCCACTTTCGATCCCCTTCAGCCAACGGTCAAACCAGCGTGTCTGCTCCGCGAGGATGCCGACGCGCGGCGACGGCGGGCCATGGATCGGGTCGTTATGGCCCCACGGACCAATGATCGCCTTGCGCGGACCCTTAGCGCCGGCGAGCACGCGGAAGGCCGAGTCGGTGTAGCCGTCGGTCCAGCCAGCCACGCAGAGAATCGGTGTCTCGATCTTGTCGAAGTCCTCGCAGGCCGAGCCATGACGCCAGTAGTCGTCGCGGCGCTGGTGCGCCATCCAATGTGCGATCCAAGGCTCGAGGTTCATGCGCTCGAGCCACGCCTCGCGCCAGCCCTCGCCGTAGATCGCGGGCACCGGCGGCCGCGCCTGCCAGCCGTGCATGCAGACCGACCAGTGCAGCATGTCCATCGCGTCGATCAGGCCACCGCGGTAGTGGACGTCGTCGGTGTAGCGATCATCCGTCGAGTAGCCCGACACGACGGCCTTCAGCGCCGGTGGGCGCCGCGCCGCGATCTGCAGGCCGTTGAAGCCGGTCCACGAGTAGCCCGTCATCCCGACGGCGCCCGTGCACCACGGTTGCGCGGCGATCCACGCGATCGCGTCGACACCGTCAAGCGTCTCTTGCTCGGTGTACTCGTCGGGGCAGAGGCCTGACGATTCGCCCGTGCCTCGGATATCGATGCGGATGCCGGCGTAGCCCTCGCCGGCAAACCAGCACATCTCCTGCTCGTCGCTCGCGACCGTGCCGTCGGTCAGTCGGTAGGGGCCGTATTCGATGATGGCGGGGACGGGGTTCTGATCGGCATCAACGGGCAGCCAGATCTTGGCGTGCAGTCGCGTCCCGTCGGGCAGTGGGATCCAGACGGGTGTGCGAACCTCGATCGCGTTGGGAAATGCGGTGCGAACCTCGACCGCGGGGAGGCTCACGCCTCAACCAGCACGCGACCGTCCTCGACTCGGACGGGGTATGCCGCGACGCGGAAGGAGGGGTCTTCGATGCACTCGCCGGTGGAAGCATCGAACTCCCACCCGTGCCACGGGCAGACGACGACCGTGCGGTCGACAAGCTGGTAGTCGCCGCCGACCTCTCCTTCGATGCGCTGCGCAACGGTTCCGAGGCAGAGCCGTGCACCCGAGTGCGGGCAGCGATTGCGAATGGCGATCAGGTCGTTCGTGCGAGGATCGCGCATCACGCCGATTTCACGACCCCCGATGCGTGCGATCGCCGGATTGCCAACGGTCACGTCCGCCTCGGCGGCAATGTCATGCCACGCACTCATTGGAGTACCGGAAGTTCGAGGCGGCTACCGTAGAAGGCGACTGCATTGTCATGCATCACCGCCTGCCGCCAGGCTTCGGGGATCCGCTGCTCGAGCCACTTCGGCTCGTCGCCGTCCCAGTGCGGATAGTCGGACGCGTAGCAGAGGATCTCGGGTGCACCGACAGCCGCGAGCATCTGCCAGAGCAGCTCGTCGTTGCCGTCGGTGTACTCGAGCGGTTGGGTTGCGAAGCGGACGTGGCGCTTCATCGTTTCGAGTGGCGGCTCATCCATCCAGGGAGTGTCGTCGCGCAGTCCACGCCAGTTCGTGTCGAGGCGCCAGAGCATGCCGGGCAGCCAGGCAACGCCACCCTCGATCAACAGCACCTTGAGATCCGGAATGCGTCGGAATGTGCCGTGGGCGAGGAGTGAGACGAGTTGTGCCTGAATCGAGCAGGCCGAGCCGATCGTGTGCCACTCGATGTAGAGCGTTGGTGTACCCGCACCGCTTGACTGGTGCGCGAGCCCCATTCCCTCCATGCCGGAGTGAATCGCGACGGCCAGGCCGTGTGCCGCAGCCGCCTCGAGGATCGGCAGGTAGCGGGGATCTCCGTACGGACGCTCACCGGCGCTCGGGAGCAGTATCTGGACGAAGCGGCGGTCGCTGGCGCAGCGCTCGATCTCGGCGACGGCGGCTGCCGGGTCCTGCGTTGGGATGATGATCGATCCGCGGAAGCGGTCGTCGACGGGGAACCAGTCCTCGCGGAACCAGTCGTTGTGGGCGCGCGCCAGCGTGGCGGCACTGTAGGCGTTCTCCATCAGACCAACGCTGAGTGCGTCATCGGCGGTCAGGATGCCGATATCGGCGCCCTGGTCGTCGAGCGCGTCTTTGGCAACAGCCTGTGGCGTCGCACCGGGGTACTCGTTTTCGTCGACTTGGAGGTCCTTGCGATACCACGACGAGGAGTGGTTCCAGGGGTAGGCCGGCAGCCCAAGCATGTACGCCTGGTTCCGAAACCAGTCGCGTTTGGCGGGATCGATGAACTTGATGATCTCCTCGGGCTTGGAAATCTGAACATGAATGTCACAGTCGATCATGGTGATCTCCTTTCTGTACGAGGGAGGATAGTGATCGCGTGCTGGGCCTTGACTGACTGGACAGTCAGGAGCGGTCGTCGGGCTCCTGCGCCTCGCACTCCTCGACCCAGCGACGGTGATTCGCACGCGCCCACTCGCGGTCGACGGAGCCGTTCGTCATCCCGCTCAGCGACGCTCGCGTCGACGGGTTGAAGATCGCCAGATAGAGATGCCCGGAGACGAGCAGCACGATCAGGATCGTCGCGAGATCGTGGACGTCGACCGTGCCGGCGAAGCGGAACGCCGTGTTCCGCTCCCCGATCCAGAGCAGGAGCCCGGTGCCGGTGAGCACGATCAGCAGCCCGATCGTGATGGCCGTGTTGAGCTTCTGCCCGGCGTTCAGCCACCCCTGCTCCGGCGCGCCGACGTGGCTGAAGAGGCGCCGCGGACCGCCCCTGAGCCACGCGCGATCCGCGCGGTCGAGCTGGTCGACGGCGCTGGCGAAGGCGCGCACATCACGCGGGCGCAGGACGAGGATCAGGACGAAGGCGACGCCGAGGGCGATCGCGGAGTAGAAGTGCCACTGCTTGGCGAGCGGGCGGTTCATCACCTCCGCGAGGGCCGGCGACCACAGGCAGAGGCCGGTCCACAGCATCCCGAGGAAGGTGATGGTCAGGATCAGGTGCAGGAGCCGCTGCACACCGGTGAAGCGGCGGATCGTCGCCGGGCGCGTGCGGGTCGGCGCCGGGCTAGTGCTGGACATCCATCCCCACCCAGGCGTCCGCGTCGTAGCCGCGGGTCTCCCAGTACCCGCGGGTCGGCTCCCGCTCGAAGGTGATATGGCTGAGCCACTTGACGCCCTTGTAGCCGTACATCTGGGGGATTACGAGCCGCATCGGCGCGCCGTGGACGCGCTTGAGCGGCAGGCCGTCCATCTCCGTTGCGAGCAGGACCTCCGGCAGCTTGAACTGCTCCATCGTCAGCTGGTCGAAGTACGGCTCCTCGAGCGACTGGAAGTTGACGTGCAGGGCGGCGGGCCGCGGTCGCACGAGCTCCATCAGCGTCGCCGGGGTGATCCCCTTCCAGTGCACCTGCTCGACGGACCAGCCGGTGACGCAGTGGAAGTCGCTGATGCTCACGACCTGGGCCGTGTCCTCGACGTCGCTCCACGTGAGGCGGACGGGGTTGTCGACCTCGCCGTCGACGACCAGCGTGTACGTCGCCGGGTCGAACGTCGGCATCGGATCCTGCACGTTGTAGATGCGCCAGCCGTTGGTCGGCACGATGCTGTTCATGCCGGGGACGACGTTGCCGATGCTGCCGACGATGTTGCCGACGCCCATGCCTCCGAGGCGGGAAAGCGCGGCCACGCCGATGACGCCCGCGGCGATCGTCCCGAGGAACGCGGCGCGTCCCAAAGGCAGCCGGTCGCGCGGGGTCTCGGTCGGGCGTTGCGGGGGTTCCGGCTCCATGCACTGATTCTGACGGATCGGATGCCCTGATTGCGGGTTTGACGGAAACTCGCCCGCGGCGGTGCGCGCAGGACTGCCCGCGCCGCGGTGGTACGGTGACCGAGGTGTCGATGACACCCCCCTCGGTTCTCCGTACGCTGCTCGACCGCTCGTTGCCGCGACGATCCGACTACGACGGGCTGCGTTCGAGCTGGCGCGGCGACCTGTTGGCCGGCGTCACCGTCGGCGTTGTCGCGCTGCCGCTCGCGCTCGCCTTCGGCGTGACCAGCGGCGTCGGCGCCGCCGCCGGACTGATCACGGCGATCGTCGCCGGGCTGGTGGCGGGCGTCTTCGGCGGCTCCTCGCTGCAGGTCTCAGGCCCGACCGGGGCGATGACCGTCGTGCTGCTGCCGATCGTCGCCCTGCACGGCACGGGAGCCGTCTTCGCCGTGGCGATCATGGGTGGCGTGCTCGTCGTGGTGCTCGGCCTCGTCGGGCTTGGGCGGGCGATCCAGTACATCCCGTGGCCGGTGGTCGAGGGCTTTACCGTCGGTATTGCCACGGTTATCGCGCTACAGCAGGTGCCGTTCGCCCTCGACGTGCCAAAGCCCGATGGCGACCGTGCGCTGCTCGTGGCGATCGAGTGCCTCGGCCTCATCGACAGCGGCACCATCGTCGCGCTCGCGCTGGTGGTGGGCGTCGTCCTCATCATGATGATCGTGCCCCGGCTGCGCCGTTCGCTGCCGGCCTCGCTGATCGCGGTGCTCGCCGCCACCGTCGCCGCCGAGCTGCTCGCCCTCGACGTCTCCCGCATCGGTGCGATCCCGTCGTCCCTGCCCGTGCCGTCCCTGCCGATGATGGATCCGGAGACGCTGCGCACCCTGCTCGGCAGCGCGATCGCCGTCGCCGCCCTGGCCGCGATCGAGAGCCTGTTGTCGGCCAAGGTGGCCGACGGCATGGCCGATGGCTCGCGCTACAACCCCGACCGAGAGCTGTTCGGCCAGGGTTTGGCCAACGTCGCCAGCGGGCTGTTCGGCGGTATGCCGGCCACGGGCGCGATCGCGCGCACCGCGGTCAACGTGCGGGCGGGCGCGCGCACCCGCGTCTCCACGATCACGCACGCGCTGGTGCTGCTGCTCGTCGTGCTGCTCGCCTCCGACCTGGTCGCGCGCATTCCGCTGGCGGCGTTGGCGGGCGTGCTGATCGTCACCGCCGTCCGGATGGTCGATCACCGCAGCGCGTTCGCCATCCTGCGCTCGACGCGGTCCGAGGCGGCGGTGTTCGTGCTCACCGCGGGGATCACGATCCTGTTCGACCTGATTCTGGCGGTGGAGATCGGTATCGCGGTCGCCGCAGTTCTGGCGCTGCGCGCGTTCGCCCGCCAGAGCGGCCTTGAACGGGAGGACCTCGGCGAGCTGACCAGCGAGTTCGACGTGGATGCCGAGCAGCAACTGCTGCACGAGCGCATCGCCGTCTACCGCCTCGACGGCGCGCTCTTCTTTGGTGCGGCCCAGCGCTTCCTCGACGAGCTCGCCGCGGTCGGCGACGTCGAGGTCGTGATCCTGCGGCTCAGTGGCATCCGCGTGCTGGATGCGACGGGGGCCAATGCGCTCGCGGAGATGGTGCGCGACCTCGAGCAGCGTGGCATCACGGTGCTGCTCAAGGGCGTCCGCGAGGAGGATCGCCCCCTGCTCGAGACGTTCGGCGTGCTTGCCGCGTTGCGGCACGAGGCGCATCTCTTCACGTCACTGGATGACGCGATCGCGCATGCCCGCTCCCACGTGGGGCAGAGCGTCTGACGTACCGGAGGGTCACGCCCTCCGGTACATCAGACGGGTTCGGCTCCCGCGAGGGGGGCCGATGCGCGTCGCCGGGGCGTGGCCCCGGCGACGCAGGCGGCACTCCGTTAGGAGAGCGCCTTCTTCTTCAGTGCATCGAACTCGTCCTGGGTGATGGCGCCCGAGTCGAGCAGCGACTTGGCGTGCGCGATCTCCGCGGCGGAGCCGCCGGCGACCTCCTTGACGTGGTCGTCGAACTGCTTCTGCGCCTGTTGCATCTGCTTGGCATTGCGCTCA
>CAJCBN010000176.1 GCA_903960645.1 uncultured Actinomycetes bacterium
CCCGGTCGCCGCCGGACTCGGCTTTGCCATGACAACGCTCGGCACCCGGCTCGCTGTCGTGCTCGCCCATGAGGACTGCCGCGCCGTCGACGCCGCCTTCACCGAGCTCACGACTGGCGTACCACCGAACCTCGCGCTGGCACCCCTGACCGGCTCGCTCGCCGCCGGGCTCTACCGCGCCGGCGGTGCCGCAAGCGTGCAGGATGCGATCGACGTCAACGCCCGCGTCACCGCGCAGAACCTGATCACCCAGTGCGCATCGCTGCGGCAGTCCATCATCGACGGCGATGCCCAACTCGCCGTGATGCGGTACAGCCCCGCGACGCGGCGGATCACCGTGCTGGAGGAGAGCGTCGTGCCCCACGCCGGCGCGGTCTAGCCCTACGCGTCGATGTCGAGCGAGGGCGCCACGCTGCGGGCGAAGCGCTGCGCGGCGACGGTGTCGGACAGGTACGCCACCGGACCGTGCGCGATCACGTGGTCCGTGTCGAGTTCCCGCAGAAGATCCATCGCGAACGTCTCGAGCAGCCACTCGCGCCCGGGTGGCACCGCGCCGCTGGCGGCCAGCCGCGTCAGCGAACCGAGCTGCTGCTCCTCCTCCACCTCGAGCGACGACGACAGCAGGTGCATCGGGCCCGACGGCAGCAGCTCCGACACGCGCGTGATCAGCTCGCGGCCCTTGACCGCGTCGGTTACGTAGAACTCGATCGTCAGCGGCCGGATCCCGTTGCGCGCCACGCGCACCCCGTACATGTGCTGGTTGTGGATGCGCATTGTCTCGCCGCCGAGCCCGCGCAGCTTGACGCTGCGCAGCGTGATCGCCTCGACCACGCCACTCATCCCCCACGGCTCGATCGTGATCGCATCGCCGACATCGAACCAGCGCTCCGCGACCACCATCGTGCCGGCGATCACGTCGCGCAGCACGCTCTGGGCGGCGAAGCCGATGATCGCGATCAACAGCGACACGCCGAGGACGGTCGAGCCCGCGCCCGTGAAGGCGAAGGCGAAGATGCCGAGGATGCCTGCCACGATCGCCGCGTAGCGCGAGAGCGAGCGCACCACGCCGACCGTCGTGTCGGCGCGCTTGGCCCGCCGATGCTCGTCCATGTCGGTGGAGCGGCGGCCGCGCAGACGCCGCGACATCAGGGCCACCGTCAGGCGCGGCACGAGGATCGCGCCGAGGACGGCCACGACGATCACGATCACGAGGGCCAGCCAGTTGACACCGCTCGACGTGAAGGTATCGGCGCTTGGGAGGGAGATCACGCTCCCATGATGCCGGACGCGCTCAGGCGCGAGCCGACCGCAGCCGGCGCTCCGCCAGCGCGCGCTCCGGATGCGAGCCGAGGCCCGCGAGCCGAGCGAGGGCGCGCTCGACGTCGTACACCGTGCGCCGCAGCTCGACCTGCCCGGCCTCGATGATCGCCCAGGCCGCGGCCGGGTCGCCGTCGAACGGGAAGCCGACCGAGCCCGGGTTGACCACCTCGACAGCACCCACCTTGCGCGTGTACTGGAGGTGCACGTGGCCGCAGAGGAGCGTCGCGCCGCCGACGCTGGCGACCATCGTCTCCGCCTGCGCATCCGGCGTGTCCGGGAGGAGGCGGCGCTCGTCGTCGCCGGGGACCGCGTGCACGATCAGCGCGTCGTGCTCGGGCAGGACGCGAGCCGGTTGGAGTCCGCCGAGCCAGCTGACCCGATCGTCGCCGAGGCGATCCGCCGCCCACTCCGCGACGGCGTCATCGCCGTGGGCGATCATCCGATCCGTGTTGCCGAGGATCGCAACGACGCGGCCGGGGTACTCGCGCAGCCGGTCGACGCAGTCGTCGGGCGCTGGGCCCATGTAGGCGTAGTCGCCGCCGAGCACGAGTCCCTCGCAGCCGGCCGCCGCGACGTCGGCGAGCACCGCGTCGAGGGCATCGATGTTCCCGTGGATGTCGAACAGCACTGCGTCGCGCACGGTGGACCCTTAGGGGGAGCGGAACGGGGGAATTTCCTCCTTCATTCTACGCCAACCTCCGTGGCATTTCGGGGCCGTGGCGGTCGCCGGGATCATCCATCCCCGGCGGCGCACCCCCCGTACGCTGTCGGCATGACACGCGTACTCGTCATCGGCGGCGGCATCGTCGGCTGCTGCATTGCCGATGCCCTCGCGCACGCCGGCGTCGCGGTCGAGGTGCTCGAGCGCGATCAGCTCGCAGCCGGCTCGTCGGGCCTGGCCGTCGGCGTCGTCGAGTCGCAATACACCGATCCGCTCTGGATCGACCTGCGCGTCTTCGCCCGCCGCGCCTTCGATCGGCTCGCGGAGTCGACCGACATCGGCTTCGTCCGCTCGGGCTACGCGCGGCTCGGCTACTCCGACGCGGACGTCGCGCTGTTCACGGCGAGCATCACCCATCAGCGGTCGCTCGGGGTCGAGGATGCGCGCGTGCTCGAGGTCGGCGAGCTGGCGGCGCTGGTCCCGGCGCTGCGCGTCGATGACGTCCGCGGCGCCCTCTGGTGCCCGAGCGACGGCTACGTCGATCCCCATCTGGCCACCGTCGCCTTCGCCGACCGGGCCGTCGCCGCCGGGGCGCACATCACGACGCGCTGCACGGTGACCGCCGCCGAGCGGCGCGATGGGCAGTGGCAGCTCGCGACCACGGCCGGCCCGCGCACCGCGGACGTGGTCGTCAACGCAGCGGGCCCGTGGGCACCGCAGGTCGCAGCGCTGCTCGGGCTCTCCTGCGATGTGTCGCCCCAGCGGCGCTCGGCCACGCAGGTGCACCTCGCCGAGCCGCTCGACTACGTGCACCCGTTCACGATGAACTACATCCCCGGCGTCAACCGCCTCGGTGCCTATGTCCGGTACGAGGCGCCCGACCGGCTGATCTGCGGCCTTCACTCCGAGGAGCTGCTTGATCCCGCCAGCGATCCCGACGACTACCCGCGCGGCGTCACCCAGGACTGGCAGGAGGAGCTCGCCGGGCAGCTGGCGCTGCGCTTCCCCGGCCTGGCCGACGGCATGGCGTTCGGCGAGGGCTGGTCCGGCCTCTACCCCTGCCGCCCCTCACTCGAACCGTCGATCGGCTGGCGCCGCGAGACCGAGGGCGTGATCGACGCGGTCGGCTTCGGCGGCGGTGGCATCCAGTCGGGCCCGGCCGCCGGCGCCCTCGTACGCGACTGGCTGCTCTTCGACGAGCC
>CAJCBN010000177.1 GCA_903960645.1 uncultured Actinomycetes bacterium
CGCGAGCGTGATCCAGGCCTGCGGGTCCTCGGGCGTCGCCTTGGCGGCCGCCTCGGCCTTCTGCACGGCGGTGTTCGACTTCTGCACGGTCTCGGTCGGGCTGGAATCGGAGTCCTGTCCGAGCAGGTCGATCAGCGACGGTCCGCTCGTGCCGACCCCGGCAAAGACGAAGGTGATCGCGAACACGACGGCGAGCAGGAGGAAGACCCACTTGCCGTTCTTGCGGAGACGCTCGTTCAGCGTCGGCGTCGCCGAGTGCGGCGCCTCCTGGCGCTTCTTCGTCGCCCGCGTGGCGCTCGCCTCGGTGGAGGATCGCGATCCGTTCGTGTTGTTGCTCCGTGCCATTAGTTCTCGTGTCCGATCATGCGGGCGCGGCCGGGTCGCGCTGCGGCGAGTGCCGCCGCCAGACGACCGTCGTCCGTGGCCCTACGGTAGCGCACGACGCCATCGATAATGGTGAGCAGCGTGCGCTCCGGTGACCCGGCGAACACTGCGCTCGCGATCGGATCCTCGACCTCGGCGAAGGGCGACCCCGTCAGGTCGATCGCCGTCAGGTCCGCGCGCTTGCCGACGGCGAGCGTGCCGATCGTGTCCTCATAGCCGAGCGCCCGCGCACCGCCGATGGTCGCCAGCTCGAGCGCCTGCTGGGCGCTCAGCGCGTCTGGCCGGGCTTCACGGGCGCGCGCGGTATAGATCGCGGTGCGCAGCTCTGCCCAGAGATCGAAGTCGACGGCCGAGGCTGGCGAGTCGGTGCCGATGCCGACGCGGGCCCCCGCCGCCAGCAGGTCTGCGAGCGGTGCCGCGCCGCAGCCGAGCAACGCATTCGAGCGCGGGCAGTGCGCGACGCCCGCGCCGCCGGCCGCGACGAGCCGCGCGTGCTCGGGGGTGATCTGCACCATGTGCACCAGCACGACGTCCGGGCGGAGCAGCCCGAGCTCGGCCATCAGGTCGACCGGGTGCAGGCCGGAGGCCTCAACCTCCGCGAGCGCGAGGAGCGCCACCGCGACCGGGCCGGTACCGGAGGCGATCGCCTCGAGTTCGCCCTTCGACTCGGCGACGTGCGTGATGATCGAGAGGCCCTCGGCCAGTGCCAGCTCATCGAGTGCGCGGTAGAGCGCCGGGGTGACGGTGTACGGCGCGTGCGGCGAGATGCCAACGCGGATCAGCGGCGAGGCGTCGGCCCGTAGCGCCTGAATGCGCTCCCAGGTGCGCTCGACCGTCGGCGCCGGGTCCTGGCCCTTGCCACCGAAGGCCTCGAAGTCGACGATGCCGCGCAGACCGGCCTCACTGGCCGCCCGCACCGAGGCGCCCGCGAACGAGGCGTCCGCGATGGTGCCGACGCCGGAGCGCAGGTTCTGCAGCGCACCGAGCGCCGCCGCCGCCTCGACGTCGCCGGGCTCGAGCCGCGGTCGGCGAGCGACGTGGTCGGCGATCCATGGCCCGAAGGTCATGCCGTCGCCGAAGCCGCCGTAGGTCGCGTACTCCAGATGCGTGTGCGCGTTGACGAGCGCGGGCAGGAGGATCGCCGACCCGAGTTCCTCGACGCGTGCCTCAGGATGGGCGTTCAGCACCTCGGCGCGGGTGCCGACGGCCACAATCGCACCGTCGGCCACGGCGACCGCACCGCCGCGTAGGGGTGGCGCGCCGACCGGAACCACGTGGTCGGCGGCGTAGACCTCGGTCACGCTTCGCTGCCGGCGGCGTCGAGCTCGGTCGTCGCCTCCTCCGGCAGGTCTGACTCAGCGCCCTTGCGTCGTTCGACGAAGAGCGCGACGTAGATCGAGACCTCGTAGAGGCCGAGCAGCGCCGCGAAGATGATCAGCATCGAGACCACGTCGCCACCGGGCAGCGCCGCGGCCACGATCGACATGCCGAAGATCGCGTAGCGGCGGTGACGGCGCATCCAGCCCGAGCGCATCAGGCCAACCGTGCTCAACACAAAGACCCCGGTCGGGAGCTGGAAGATCAGGCCGCACGCGATCAGGATCGTCACGACAAATGAGTAGTAGTCGCCCGCCTGCACCTGCCGGTTGTAGAGCTCGGCGTCGTAGCCGATCAGGAAGCCGAGCGCCGAGGGCAGCACGAGGAAGTAGCCGAACGCCAGGCCGACGAAGAAGAGGCTGGAGGCCGCGCTCAGGTAGGGCCAGGTGCGGCGGTCGTGGTCCGGGTCGAACGCGGGCATCACGAAGGCGTAGACCTGGTAGATCAGCACGGGGATCGCGAGGATCACGGC
>CAJCBN010000178.1 GCA_903960645.1 uncultured Actinomycetes bacterium
CATCCGTGGAGTCTATGCCCGCCTGCCGCTTTGAGGAAGTCTCGCCCCGCGTCGATCGCTTCACCCCCGACGAGCGCACCGATCGCCCGGTGCTGGGTGCCATCCGCGGCACGGCCGGCACGCTGATCGTCGATGGCGGCGCCTCGCCCGCGCACCTCGCGGCCTTCGCCGCCGAGCTCGAAGCGCGCGACCGCCCGCCGATCATCGGCATCGCGCTGACGCATTGGCACTGGGACCACTCCTTCGGCTCCGCCGCGCTCGACGTGCCGGTGCTGGCGTCGGAACGCACGGCCGCCGGCGTCGCCGTGCAGGCCGGCTACGCATGGGACGAGGTGACGCTGCGCCAGCGCGTCGACGACGGTCTCGAACTCGCCTTCTCCCTCCCCCACCTGCTCGAGGAGCTCAGCGAGGACGAGCGCGCGTCGCTCCGCATCGTCGTGCCGCAGGTGACGTTCGCCGAGGCGCACCACGTCGACCTCGGCGACACGACCGTCGAGCTGCGCTGGGTCGGCGGCGACCACGCCGACGACTCGATCGTGGTCTGGGAGCCCGAGGATCGGGTGCTGTTCCTCGGCGACGCGCTCTATCAGTGCCTCTGGGGCGACCCGGCCTACCTGACCGTCGCCGGCACGCGCGCGCTGCTCGAGCGGCTCGCCCCCTTCGATCCGGCCTTCGCCCTCGAGGGACACGATCCCGACGTTGCCGACGCGGCGGCGTACGCCAGCCGCCTCGACGAGCTGCGCCGCGCCTGCGACCTCGTGGAGCAGCACGGCACCGACGCCTTGCACCTCGCGCCCCAACACGGCGGCGAGTGGTTCGTCGAGAACGTCGAGCACCTGCTCGCCGCACCGGCGGGTCGCTGACCCCCGCGGTCGGCGCCTACGCCCACACGTCGGGTGGCTTGGGCACGGCGGTCTCAAAGTCGAGTGCGTGCGTGGCGATCAGCCGCGCTCCCGTGGCGCGCTCGATCGCCTCGATCCGGTCCCAGGAGTCGAGCATCGCCTCGCCGTTCCAGAGCACGCCGGGCAGGCGACGACCGCGCATCGGCTCGATCAGGTACGCCGCATCGCAGAGCAGAAACGTGGGACGGCTCGGGGTGTCCACCCACAGCGACTGGTGTCCTGCGGTGTGCCCTGGCGTCGCGTGGAGCATCACCGTGCCGTCACCGAAGAGATCGTGCTCGCCGCTCACGGGACGCCAATCGACGTCCTCGGCAAAGTCGTCGACGAGGTAGATGTCTGCCTGGTCGTGGGTGCGGTCGAAGGCGTAGTCGAGCTCGGCCTGCTGGATGTAGACCGGCGCGTGGCGCAGGTGCTCGAGGCCGCCAGCATGGTCGAAGTGCAGGTGCGACTGCACGACGACGTCGATGTCCGCCGGCGTCAGGCCGAGCCGCGCGAGGCAGCCGGGGACGGTGTCGTCGGGCTCGAGCAGCGCCTCGAAGACATCGGCCATGTCGCCGAGCCGCGAGCGCGGGTCGGTCCGCAGCGTCGGGTGCGCACCCGTGTCGAGGAGGACGGTACCCCGCGGATGGCTGATCACGTACATGTAGTACGGGTTGTAGAGCGCCTCGCCGGCCTGCGGGTGCGCGTAGTCGAAGATCCCGACATCCTGAAGATCGCCGCCGCAGTGGAGCGCATGGACCTGCATGCGGAACACCCTACACCGCGCCTCACAGCCAGATGCAGTCGGTGGATCAACCTTGCTTTGGTGCCAGGCACCAAAGCAAAGCTGATCGCCGAGCCGCTAGGGCAGCAGCGCGCCGGGGGTGATCGCGGCGGGGTCGCAGACCAGATGGATCAGGGCCGGGCGGTCGGCGGCGCGGGCGCGGGCGAAGGCGGCGGGGAAGTCGGCGTCGCGCTCGACCCGCTCGCCGTGACAGCCGTAGGCGAGGGCGAGGGCGGCGAAGTCGGGGTTGGCGAGTGCGGTGCCCTCGACGTGGCCGGGGAAGTCGCGCTCCTGGTGCATGCGGATCGTGCCGAGCATGCCGTTGTCGCAGACGAGGACGATGATCCGTGCACCGACCTGAACGGCGGTGGCCAGTTCGTGACCGGCCATCTGGAAGCAGCCGTCGCCGGCGAAGGCGACGACGGGACGCGACGGGTCGTGCAGCGCGGCGCTGATGGCAGCGGGGATGCCGTAGCCCATCGCACCGCTGGTCGGCGCGAGTTGGGTGCCAAAGCGACGGTGGCGGTAGTAGCGGTGGATCCAGACGGTGTAGTTGCCGGCGCCGTTGGTGATCACCGCGTCAGCCGGGAGCACCTCGCGCAGGTGACGGACAACCTGGCCGAGATCGACGCCGGCGAGCTCGCGCACGGCGGGCTCGCTCCAGGTCTCGTACCCGCCACGGAGCGCCTGCGCCCACATGGCGCGCGGCGGCCGGCCGAGCGGCCCGCGCGCCACGAGTCCGTCGACCACCAGCGGCGCGGCGGCGGCAATCGCCAGATCGGGATGCCAGATCCGCCCGAGCTCCGACGACTCGGCGTGCACGTGGGCGACCAGGTGGCCAAGCCGGCGCTCCTGCGGCAGGCGAGCGTAGCCGCCACTGGGGATCTCGCCGAAGCGGCCGCCGAGGAGGACGAGCAGATCCGCCTCGGCGACACGCGCCTCGAGTGCGGGATTGGCGCCGAGGCCGAGGTCGCCCACATAGGCCGGCGACGCATTGTCGATGCGGTCCTGACGACGGAACTGCGTCGCGATCGGCACAGCCGAGGCCTCCGCCCAGGCCGCGAGTGCCTCCGCCGACTCCTGACTCCAGTGCGATCCGCCGACGATCACGAGCGGCTGCGCCGCGTCGCCGAGCCACACGTGGAGGCGGTCGAGGTCCGCCGCCTCCGGCTCGCGCAGCGCCGGCTCGGCGAACGGCGCGTCGGCGGCGTCCGTCGTCTCGCGCTGCATGTCCTCCGGCAGGGCGAGCACGACCGGGCCGGGACGGCCGGCCAGCGCGACCTCGAAGGCGCGGCCGAGCATCGCCGGGATGTCCTCGGCGGTCTCGATCTGCGCGGCCCACTTGGCGAGCGGTGCGAACATCGCCGGTAGGTCGACCTCTTGGAACGCCTCGCGTCCCTGGTGATCGCGGCGCACCTGGCCAACGAGGAGCAGCATCGGCGTGGAGTCCTGAAAGGCGGTGTGCACGCCGATCGACGCGTGCGCTGCACCCGGCCCGCGCGTGGCCAGGCACACGCCCGGCCGCCCGGTCAGCTTTCCCCACGCCTCCGCCATGTGCGACGCCGTGGCCTCATGACGCGCGGCGACGTAGCGGATCTGGTTGCGCCGCTCCCACAGCCCGTCGAGGACGCTGAGAAACGACTCGCCCGCCACCCCGAACACCGGGTCCACGCCCTGCGCGCCCAGCTGGTCGGCGATGACGTGCCCACCGAGACG
>CAJCBN010000179.1 GCA_903960645.1 uncultured Actinomycetes bacterium
GCCGATCGGCAGCGTGTACGCCTTGGCGCGGTAGACCTTGCCGAACGACGTGAAGAACAGCACGTAGTCGTGCGTGGACGCCGTGATCAGATGCTCGATCCAGTCGTCCTCCTTCGTCTGCATGCCGCGCACGCCGACGCCACCCCGGCGCTGGGCGCGGTACGTGTCGACCGGGAGCCGCTTGATGTAGCCGCCGTTGGTGATGGTGATGACCATCTCCTCGTCGGCGATCAGCTCTTCCATGTCGATCTCGCCCTCGACCGCGCTGATCTCGCTGCGGCGGTCGTCCGCGAACTCGGCGGCGATCGCCTCAAGCTCCTCGATGATGACCTCGGAGACCCGCGCCTCGTCGGCGAGGATGCGGCGCAGCTCGCCGATCTTGGCGGTCAGCTCGGCGTGCTCAGCGCGGATGGAGTCCTGTTCGAGGCCGGTCAGGCGGCCGAGGCGGAGGTCGACGATGGCCTGGGCCTGGACCTCGGACATGCCGAACTCGGTCTGGAGGTTCTGGCGCGCCTGCTCGGGATCCTTCGAGTTGCGGATCAGCTGGATGATCGCGTCGAGGTTCGACAGCGCGATCAGGTAGCCGTCGAGGATGTGGCAGCGGCGCTCGGCGCGGTCAAGCTGGAACTTCGTGCGTCGGACGATGACGTCGCGCTGATGCGCGATGTAGTGGCGCAGCATGTCGTGCACGCCAAGCGTGCGCGGGACACCGTCGACGAGCGAGACCATGTTGGCGCCGAAGGTGACCTGCAGCTGCGTGTGCTTGTAGAGCTTGTTGAGGACGACGGTCGCGATCGCATCCTTCTTGAGCTCGATCACGATGCGCATGCCCTCGTCGGACGAATGGTCCTTGACGTCGGAGATCTCCGGCATGACCTTCTCGACCGCGAGCTCGGCGATCTTGGCGATGACGCCCTCGTCGCCGCCCTTCTTGACGGTGAACGGCAGCTGCGTGACGACGATCGCGGACTTGCCGTTCGGCAGCTCTTCGATGTCGGTGCGCGCGCGCAGGCGGATCTTGCCGCGGCCCGTGGCGTAGGCGGCACGGATGCCCGCGTGGCCCATGATCACGCCGCCGGTCGGGAAGTCCGGCCCCGGCATGATCTGCATGAGCTCCTCAAGGGAGATCTCCGGGTTGCGGATCATCGCGATCGTGGCGTTGACGGCCTCGCCCAGGTTGTGCGGCGGGATATTGGTGGCCATGCCGACGGCAATGCCGGACGAGCCGTTGACGAGCAGGTTCGGGTAGCGCGCCGGCAGGACCAGCGGCTGCTCGCGCGAGCCGTCGTAGTTGGGGCCGAAGTCGACGGTGTTGGCGTCGATGTCGCGCAGCATCACCGTGGCGACGCGGGACAGACGGCACTCCGTGTAACGCATGGCGGCGGCGGAGAAGCCGTCGACGTTGCCGAAGTTGCCCTGGCCGTCGACCAGCACGGCGCGCGACGAGAACGGCTGCGCCATGCGGACGAGGGTGTCGTAGATCGCCTGATCGCCGTGCGGGTGGTACGTGCCCATCGTCTCGCCGACGACCTTCGCGCACTTGACGTGCGGGCGGTTCGGCTGGAGTCCGAGCTCGTCCATCGCGTAGAGCACGCGGCGATGCACGGGCTTGAGACCATCGCGGACGTCGGGCAGCGCGCGCCCGACGATGACGCTCATCGCATAGTCGAGATACGACGTGCGCATCTCGTCGGCGAGCTCGCGCGGCTCGGAGCCGCCGTACGGCTGGTCGACGGGTGCTTCGGGCTCAGACATCAATCCCCTGTGCGTCGCGGGCGTGCGATTCGATGAAGGCGCGACGGTCCTCGACCTGGTCGCCCATCAACGTGACGAACATGGTGTCGGCCTCGGCCGCGCTCTCCATCGTGACCTGCAGCAGCGTGCGCGTGCTCGGCGCCATCGCCGTGTCGCGCAGCTGGTCGGCGTTCATCTCGCCGAGGCCCTTGAAGCGGCTGATCTCGATGCCATCCTTGCAGCAGTCGAAGATCGCGTCGCGGAGGGCGGCGTGGCCGATGGCCTCGACCTCCTTGCGACCCTGCGTGACGGTGAACGGCCCCGGGCCAACCAGCTCGAGCATGCGCTGGTGGCTGCGGCGAAGCCCCTCGTAGGCCGCGCCGGTGAAGAGCCGGAGCTGCAGCGGGATCGTCTCGACGGCGCCGGTGTGTCGCTCGGTCCGGCGCAGCAGCATCGTGCCGTCGTCGTCGGTGCTGACGACCTCAACGGTGACGCGCTCGTCGTCGGCCCCGCCCTTGGCGAACCAGTCGCCGATCGCGGCCGGATCGACGTTGGCCTCGAGCAGGCTCGGGTGCTTGGCGAGCTCGGCGACGGTCGGGCCGAAGGCGCCGCGCATGCGCGTGGTCATCAGCTCCTGCTCGCGCACCGACTTGACCAACGAGCGGTACAGCTCCTGGTCGAGCGGCAGCTTCGCGCCGCCGGTCACGACGGTGACCTGGTCGAGGCGCTGGCCGACTGCGTAGTCCTCGACCTCGGCGTCCTTGGAGAGGTAGATCTGCTCCTTGCCGAGGCGCACGCGGTAGAGCGGCGGCTGCGCGATGTAGACGTAGCCCGCGTCGATCAGCGGCTGCATGTGCCGGTACAGGAAGGTGAGGATCAGGGTGCGGATGTGGGCGCCGTCGACGTCGGCGTCGGTCATCAGCACGAGCTTGTGGTACCGCGCCTTGCTGGTGTCGATCTCGTCGCCGGTGCCGATGCCCATCGCGGCGACCATCGCCTGGATCTCGGCGTTGCCGAAGACGCGGTCGATGCGGGCCTTCTCGACGTTGAGGATCTTGCCGCGCAGCGGCAGGATCGCCTGGAACTCGCGGTCACGGGCGTCGACGGCGGTGCCGCCGGCGCTGTTGCCCTCGACCAGGTAGAGCTCGGAGATCGAGGGGTCGGTGGAGACGCAGTCGGTCAGCTTGCCGGGCAGGCCGCCGCTGCCGAAGGCCGTCTTGCGCGCGGCCTCGCGGGCCTTGCGCGCGGCGGCGCGGGCGCGGGCGGCGGACACGGTCTTCTGCGCGATCGCCTTGGCTTCGGCCGGGTGCTCCTCGAAGTACTGGGCGAGTGCCGAGTTGGTGGCGCTGTCGACGATGCCGCGCACGTGCGTGTTGCCCAGCTTGGTCTTGGTCTGACCCTCGAACTGCGGCTCGGGGAGACGCACGGAGATGACGGCGGCGAGGCCCTCGGCGACGTCCTCACCAGTGAGGTTCTCGTCCTTCTCCTTGAGCAGGCTGTTGGCCCGCGCGTAGGAGTTGACGACGCGGGTGACCGCGGTGCGGAAACCGACCAGGTGGCTGCCGCCCTCGTGCGTGTTGATCGCGTTGGCGAAGGAGTAGATCGACGGCTGGTACGTCATGTTCCACTGCAGGGCGACGTCGATCTCGACGCTGCTCTCCTCGTCGCGCGCGCCCACGACGACAACGCCGGGGTGCACGACCTCCTTGCCGTGGTTCATGAACGCCACGTACTCGCCGATGCCGCCCTCGTACTTCCACGTCTCGTCGGAGCCGTCGCCGCGCTCGTCGATCAGCCGCAGCGAGAGGACCGGGGTGAGGAAGGCCATCTCGCGCATGCGGCTCGCGAGCGTATCGCGGTCGTAGCGGATGTCCTCGAAGATCTCACCGTCGGGCAGGAACGTGACCGAGGTGCCGGTCGGGCCGTCCCACGCCTCGCCCTGCGAGAGCGCGTTCTGCGGATCGCCCTTGGCGTAGTCCTGGCTGAAGACGAAGCCGTCGCGGCGCACCTCGATGTGTAGGCGCTCGGACAGCGCGTTGACGACGGACACGCCGACGCCGTGGAGGCCACCGGAGACCTTGTAGCCGCCGCCGCCGAACTTGCCGCCGGCGTGCAGCTTGGTGAGCACGACCTCGACGGCCGACATGCCCTGCTCGGCCATCATCGTCACGGGGATGCCGCGGCCGTTGTCGGCGCAGCTCACCGACCCGTCGGGGTGCAGCGTGATCGTGACCTCGGTGCAGTAGCCCGCGAGCGCCTCGTCGACGGCGTTGTCGAGGACCTCCCAGACGAGGTGGTGCAGACCGCGTGCGCCGGTCGAGCCGATGTACATGCCGGGACGTCGCCGAACCGCTTCGAGACCTTCGAGAACGGTGATGTTGTCGGCGCCGTAGGACTCGCTCAAAGGGCTCTTTCGATCGGCGTCACCCGGTGGTGAACGCACGTCGAACTCTACCAGAGGTACCCCACGGAATCCCGCATCGTTACGGGGTTTTCCGGATCACACACGCGACTGATTGCGTCGCTTACAGGCGGGGTGTGCGCGGGATCACCGGCGATCCGCGCGGCCGGGTCCTCGTGCGCTCATTCGCCGTGCGGACGAGGCGGACGCGAACGCCGTTCACCGAGAGGCGCCAGGGCGATTGGGGAGGGAAAACCGCCCCCCCAACCGCCTCACTCAGAGAGCCCGCCGGGGGATCACGAGCCCGCGATAGGCTTCGACGGAGGCGCCTACCGTGGGAGTCAGGCGAAAGCTGCTCGCCAGCCACAGCGCCCCGCGGTCGAGCTGGCGCCGGGCACCGAGCCGGAGCGTGCACGTGAGCTTCATCCGCACTCCCGCCTGCACGCTTGCCTCGCTCGTGCAGCGCCAGCGGCGCGGGCTGCGGTCGTTACGGCGCGTCGTCGCCACGAGCTCTACTCGGCCACTCGCCGACGGCATCAGCGTCGCGCGCACCACGATGGTGCTCTGCCGAACCTTCGCCGCCAACGCCGAGACCACCAGGGTGCTCGTCCCGTTCGCCACCGCAGCAGCCGGCGAGGACATGCGCGCCGAGCGCGTCTTCGGCGTCCACGTTCCGCCGGCGACTTCGGACCAGAGGGCCGTGGCGTCGCCGTTGGCCGCGGAGCCCAGCGCCAATTTGGCATAACTGTAGTCTGCGCCGCTAGAACCGCCGGCGAGGCTCTGTCCCAGCACCACAGCAGCGCCGAAGGAGGCAACGCCCGCTTCCCGCACGCGCACGTACGGCGTGCCGACCTCCTCGCCACGGACGCCCGCCTGCTGCCAGAAGGCCGCTACGGCAGTTCCGTCTGGCGCGACGGTGAGGCGCAGGATACCGGCCTCCACGCCAGATCCGGAGACGGCAAGATCCTCTGCCGGTCCGTAGCCAGAGCCGTCCGCAGGCAGCGTGGCCGTCCACGGCCGGTTGGTCGCGCTGTGGTCGATCCAGCTAACCGTGACAGCACCCGCGGCGGCGATACCCAGCCCGATGGGGGTAGCCAGACCACTGTAGGTGGAGGCGACAATCGGCGCATCGAAGGCGCTCTGCCCCGCACGCAGCGCGACGGTACCGATTGTGATGGGGTGCGGAGCTCCACGGTTGAGGTTCGCGACGGACGCAAAGGCGACGATGAGGTGATTGCGGGTGTCATATTCGGTTGCGATTGAATCAACCTTCGTGTCGGCGGCGAAGGCCAAGGTGGTAATCAGTCCCCCGAAGTCGCCGCCCGCACCGGGCCTGACGCGCGTGTGGAGTTCCCACAATTGACCAGCCGGGGGGTTGCCGACAATCGCATTCCAACTGACTGCAATCCGCCCGTCAGCGCCGATTGCGGCCTGTGCCCTCGCCACATACGACAGTGCCGCGGCCGTGAGGGTGACGGTCGGCTCCAGCGTCACCGAGCCACCGCTGACCGTCCCCACCCGCGCGTAGACGTCGTAGGCGCCCCCGGCATTGACGGCCCAGGCAACCACAATTGCACCGCCGGGCCCCACCGCAACGTCTGCGTTCACGATGACGTCAGCCGTGGAGACGACGGGCACCGGTGTCGAGAAGCCACCGGCACCCGCCTCGCGGATGCGTAGCTGCACTGCCGTCGTCCCCCCGCTCGACTCCGCTGCCACGACGGCAATGCGATCGCCCGGACCACCGGCGCTATCGAGCAGGCTGCCGCCAAGCACCTCCGGGGCGCCGTACGGTGCCACCGCGGAGGCGCGGGTGCGGGCGACGAGTTCGCCGCTCGTATCCGCCCAGAACGCCGCCGTCAGGCCCTCCGGGGCGACAGCCACCCCCGCTAAGCGCTCCGGGTCCATGGAGGAGCTCAGCTCGAGCGCCGGATTGGGCTCCCAAGGGCCGAGCGGTGCCGCCGCCGCCGGGCCGGCGAAGGCGCCGACGATGATCACGCTTCCGAGCAGCACCAGCAGGCGTCTCCTACGTCCTGCTGTCACACGCATAGGAATGCTTCCTCCACCACGACAACGAGTGTAACAACCGTCTTTTCGTCACCCGAATCAGTCCCCGCGCTCGTCTCAGTCGGGGCGCGAGAGCGTGATCGCAATTGCCCGCGCCAGCGACGCGCGCAGCGCCGGGTCGGTGGTCGCGGCGGCGAGCTCGTCGGCACGCGCCTGGGCCGCCGGCTGGATCACGATCGGCTCGTGCACGATCGGCTCCGGCGCAACGCTGATCGGTCCGATCTCGACCTTCATCGCGGTGGGCCCGGCGCCCGCCAGCCGCTCGTCGAGCTTGCGGAGGATCGTGCGCTGCTCGAGCGTCAACGCGTGCACCCAGGAGGCGTCGGCGGCGTGCACGATCAGTGTCCCGTCGCGGGCGATGCGCGCCGGCTGGGCGACGCGGGCCAGGGCCTCCCCCACCACGGCGGCCCAGACGTCGGCGATGCGGCGCACGGGCCCGAGGTCGCCCGGCATCGAGTTCGCGATGTTCCCGCCCAGCGCCGCCGGCATGCGCAGCGCGGCCTTGGGGTCGCGGCGGCGACCCTCGCTCACACCAGCACCTCGAGGGCATGGACGGCGTCGGCGAGGTCGTCGACACCGTCGGCACCTGTGGCCGTCAGCAGCACCTGGCCGTGCTGGCGGCCAAGCTCGACGAGCCGCGTACGGCGATCGCGATCCAGCTCGGACAGCACGTCGTCGAGCAGGAGCAGCGGCGGCTCGCCACGCGTCTCGGCGATCAGCGCCGCCTGCGCCAGCAGGAAGGCCAGCACGAGCGTGCGCTGCTCGCCCTGGGAGGCGCTGCGTCGCGCGTCGCGCGCATCGAGCTCGACGGCGAGGTCGTCCAGATGCGGGCCGACGCCCGTGGTCTGGCGCTCGATGTCCTCGCGGCGGCGCGCCCGTAGCGCCTCCAGGAGCACAGGCGCGTCGCCGGGCAACGACGGCTCGTAGCGGAGGCCACCGGGCTGCGGCGAGCCAAGCAGCTCCACTCGCTCCTGGAAGAGCGGTGCGAGGCGCTCGATCAGGCGCTCCCGTGCCTCGGTGATCAGCGCGCCATGATCGGCCAGCAGGCGGTCCCAGGGGTCGAGCTCGTCCTCGCTGCCCTCGCGGCGGCGGACACGGCGGAGCACGGCGTTGCGCTGCTCCATCGTCTGGCGATAGGCGCGCTCGTGCTCCTCGAAGCGCGGCCACGCGCCTTCGATTGCGCGATCCATGGCCACGCGACGCACGCTCGGACCGCGCTTGACGAGGTCGAGCACGTCGGGGATGAAGACGACGGCCGCCCAGCGTTCTCGTAGCGTCCGTCCATCGACCTGCACGCCGTCCAGCTCGAGGGTGCGTGAGCCCCGAGTCAGCCGCACCCGTGTAGTGGAGGCCGCACCGCCGGCCTCGCCCTCGACGCGTACGCCGAGCTCGTCGGCGCCGTCGCGGATCATGCGGCTGTCGGCGGTGGGCCGCAGCCCGCTTCCGGTCGTGCCGAGGTGGACGGCCTCGAGCAGCGAGGTCTTGCCCGAGCCGTTTGGCCCAACGATCGCGGTGACGCCCGCGACGGGACGCAGCTCGGCCGCGCCGTGGCAGCGGAGGTCCGCGACCCGGAGCAGGTCGACGCGCATCGGCTCAGATGCGGATCGGCATGATCACGTACCAGAAGGTCCCGTCCACGCTCTCGAGCAGGGCCGGACGCAGCGAGGAGATCAGGCTGAGCTTGACCTCGTCACCGGGCACGCTCTCGATGCCGTCGCGCAGGAACTCATGGTTGAACCCGATCTCGATCGTCTCGGTGCCGGTGGCGGCGACCGGGATGGACTCGGCGCCTTCGGCGACATCGGCGGTACGCGCCTGCAGGCTCAGCTGACCCGGGGCGAGCTCAACGCGAACGGGCGTATTTTGACGCACGACGATGCCGACGCGGCGCACGACCTCGAGGAGCTCGTCCTTGGCGATCGTGGCCGACTGCTCGATGCCGTCGGGCTTGAGTGCGGTGAAGTTCGGGAACTGCCCCTCGATGCGGCGCACGCTCAGCCAGATGCCGCCGATGCCGAACGTGACCAGGCCCTCGCCGATGGCGACGCTGAGTGGCGCTCCGCCGGTGCCCGCCAGGCGGACGACCTCTTCGAGTGCCTTGATCGGGATGATCGCCTCGACAGCCTCCGGCGGTGCCTTGGAGAGTTGGGCCTCGGCGACGGCCAGCCGATAGGAATCGGTGGCGGCCATCGTGATGCGGTCGGACTCAAAGCGCACGAGCGCTCCGGTCAGAACCGGGCGGCTCTCGTCGCGAGAGGCGGCGCGCTTGATGCGTCCAACCACCTCACCAAAGAC
>CAJCBN010000180.1 GCA_903960645.1 uncultured Actinomycetes bacterium
CGCAACCGGCGTGATCAGGGCCGATGCGACCGACGCGGCGCTCGCCGTCGTATTCGCGTTGACCGCGGTCGCCTTGAACGTGTACGCCGTGCCGTTCGTCAGCGGTGTCACGACGCACGCCAAGGGCGACGCGCTCGTGAGGATCTCGCAGGTGCCGGACGGCGTCGAACTGGCGTAGGCCGTCACGACGTACTTGGTGGCGGCACCTCCGCCTGCACCGGGCACGACCGTCACCGATGCCGACGCATTGAGCGTTGCCACCGTCGGCTGCTGCGGCACGGCCGGCGTCAAGAGCGGCATGGCGGGATCCGAGGCCACCGACGATCCGCTGGTGCCCGACCCGGTCGTCGCCGTTGCGGTGAACGTGTACGCGAGGCTGTTCGTCAGGCCGGTGACGGTGCACGAGCCGGCGGCTCCGGTCACCGTGCAGGTCTTCAACTCAGGCGACGACGTGACGGTGTACGACGTCGGCGTGGCGCCCGATCCGGCGGCGACAGTCACGGTGGCATCGCCGTCCGCAGGGGCAACGGTCGGCTTCAGCGGCGCAGCGGGGATTTGCGGATCGGAGTCGTACTGGGAGAGCAGGTACGGGTAGCCCTCATTGACGCCGGGAGGATTCACGAGCGGGAGATAGCGGCCCCACACGTTTGTGTTGTCGCCAACCTGCCACGAGGCTTTGATATCCCACTGTGCCGGGAACGAATCCGTCGGGAGCCTGCCCTGGCCGGAGTCGAGGTTGACGCCGCCGGTGACGACGCCAACGGCCTCCTGATAGCCGATGGCGCCCATCTGGACGCCGGAGCCGTTGCCCCCAATGTTCGGCCGGAAGAAGGATCCGCCGTTGGCGGAGTAGGTCGGGCTGATGCCGCCGAAGGCCGCGCCGACCAGACCGCCGGTGCTCTGTGCGCTGGAGGCGGCGCCGCGGACGCGCGTGTCGTCGGCGCCATCGCTGAACAGCTTCATGCCGCTGTACGCGCGATCGAACGCAACGCTGGGGATGGTGCCAAGGGTGACGCTGTGGCTGACCTTTCCGATCAGGCCGCCGACGGTGGCGTTGGCCGACTTGTCGACGTTCGCGTGCCCATACGCGTACGAGTCCTTGATGGTCAGCATCAGACCCGATGCAGTACCCGTCGCGATGTAGGCGAAGAGCCCGCCGGTGTACGTCGATGCCGTGGAGGATGAGGCGCCGGCGTAGGTGAGGTTGCCGCGATACGAGATGCGATCAAGCGTCACATCTGTATAGAGGGTCGTATACGTTGAGAAACCGGCGGCCATCTCGACGCCCGTCACGTTGCTCGCGATGTCGATGCGAGACAGAGAGGAACTCGAACCAGCCGTGCTCGCATCCGAGTTGATCGTCGATGCGAAACCTCCGGCCCGCCCACCCGTCGACGCTGAGGCGTCGACGGTGTTGCGTACGGTGACTCGGTCGATCGTTCCGGCCTTGATCGTGCCTGCGACTCCGCCGGCCACCTTCCCACCTGCGGTGGTGCCGAGTGCGGTGACGGAGCCATCGACGAGCGCGTTGGTCATGTTCACGACGCCGGAGCCGGCACCGAAGAATCCTCCCGCGTTGTTACTGGCCTGAACGCTACCGCTGAAGCTGACCCGGTCAGCTGTGAGAGCACCGCCGAGCTGAAGCGTCCCGGACGACGACCAAGAATCTCCGACGAGGCCGCCGATGTGCTGGAATCCGTTAACGGCACCGCGGGTCACACGCACGCCCGTGATCGTGAGGAGCCCGGTGACA
Source organism: uncultured Actinomycetes bacterium (assembly GCA_903960645.1). Taxonomy (GTDB): domain Bacteria; phylum Actinomycetota; class Thermoleophilia; order Gaiellales; family F1-60-MAGs149; genus F1-60-MAGs149. Next base: position 1,754 of record CAJCBN010000180.1, read on the forward strand.
TGCTGGCCGACCAGCGTGCCGCGCTTTTCGGGACCCCCATTGCTCGCTACGCCTGTATCGATCAGAGCCGTATCAAGCTTGAAGTTGTCGATCGTCACGTTCTTGATGACGGCGCCCGTGCTGGTGCGGCGGAACAGTCCGTAGTAGGAGTCGGTCGCGCTGCCGGTCATGTTGCTGAGCGTGTGCCCATCGCCGTCGAGCGAGCCGGTGAACGCGAGTGCACCGCTGCCTGCGGTGGGGGCGTCGTAGGCCCCGGCTCCATTCCACACACCGTACGCGCTCATGTCGATATCACCTGTGAGCTTGTACGACGCGGCGAGGCCGCACCCGTCAGCGGTCTCCATGCCGAGCTGCCGCATGTCGCTCGCGGTGCCGATCAGGTACGGCGAGCCACTATCGCCCGCTCCGGACAGCGTGCAGGTCGCGCTCGCGCCCGGAGCCGCGACCACGCCGACCACACCGATCATCAGTAGCGCCGTCAGCACGACCATCATTCGCTTGCGAGCTACAGGCACATCGTTCTCCAGAAATCGTTGATCGGCAGCGCTGCTCTCACCGTGTGCAGCGCCGGCGCCAAAGCGATCTGCGGGGGTGCTCCCGCAGGCGGCTCGGCTGCCACGCGCGAAAGCAGACGATGAGTCCAGTGCGTGCTGCTGAACGTATCCGAGCGAATTGCCGCATTTCCGGCAAACCACTGAGGTGGGTACGGGTGTCACGCAACTGGGTACGGGCGTACCCGCAACGTGTCACACGTGCTGTCCACGCGCCGCGAATGCGCTGCCAACCAAGGCTGCATGCGGGGTGCGATGCGGGCACGACTGCGGCGCGCGCTCGTGCGGCGAGGCGAACGCGCCGCCATCCGCTCTCCCGCCGTCGCGCAGCCCCGAAACGCCTGCCGTCCGTCGCTAGAGTCGAAGGCACCCCTCCCCCTCGGACCGTGGTCTCCGCGGCAAGGAGCCGACGTGCCCCCGATCGATCGAACTGCGACCGCCCATCCGACGCGCGCCCGCCAGCGCCACGCGACCAGGCTGCGGACGCTCGGTACGCTCGGCACGCTCCTCGCATTCGGCGCAATCGGCGCGATCGGCGCGCCGGCTGCCAGCGCGGCCTGCACACTCACAGGCAACGGCACGACCGCGACGCCGTACCTGATCGGCACCGCTGCCGACATGGCGCAGCTCGGCCTTGAGACCATCAACGGCTGCGGCATCGACAAGGAATACGCGCTGACCGCCGATATCGACATGACGGGCTACGGCGCGTGGAACGGCGCGGGCACCACGGCGTCCCCGTTCACCGGGGTGCTCGACGGCAACGGCTGGACGGTCCGCTCGCTGACCGCCACGGCAGGCGACAGCTACGGCCTGTTCAGCAAGACCAGCCACGGGGCGAGCATCAAGAACCTGACCGTCGACGGCTTCAACCTCAGCGGCGCCGTCACGTCATCCGGGCCGACCCTCCAAGGCACGATCGTCGGTGAGCACACCTCGGGCCTGCTGACCATTCGGAACGTCCACGTCACGAACGGTGCCGTCGCCGGACGCTCCGGCGGTGGCCTCGTCGGCGCCAACACGTCCTCCAGCACCGTCACCCTTAGCGGCGTCAGCTTTGACGGCACTGTCACCATGTACGACGACGCCGGGGGCCTCTACAACGGAGAGGCAGGCACCCTCAACGTCACCGACGCGTTCGTCGCGGGCACCATCACGAGCACCACCGGCCACGCCGGTGGTGTCGCCGGACGCGCGATTCCCGGCAGCCTTGATGCGATCACCGTGCGCGCGGACGTGAGCTCCGGCTCCGGCACCGTCGGCGGCGTCATCGGAACCTGGCCGTCGGGAGGCGGCGGCACGCTCCGCCACCTCGACGTCGCCGGCGACCTCACCGGGAGCGGCATCGTCGGCGGCATCGTGGGCTTCCTCCAGTACACCGCCACACAGACGCTGCAACGGGCGGTGTACCGCGGCACGATCTCCGCGACCGGCACGAACATGCAGGTCGGCGGCCTGATCGGACGCTCGATGAACATGAGCGGCAGCAGCCTGACCTTGACCGTGCAGGACGCGTACACCGACGGCGACGTCGTGTTCCCCGCCGGTGCGACCGGTGGCCTCCGGGTCGGCGGCCTCGTCGGCACCCAGGTTCGACTGTCCAATCCCACCACGCTCAGCTTCGTCCGTTCGCTTGGTGCCATGCGCCTGTTCAGCGACGGCACCGCCGACTCGCGACCGCGGACGGGCACGCCCGGCTTCACCTACGGCACGGGCGGCCTGCTCGGCGTCGCCGAGGGCGGGATCACCGTCACCGCCCAGGCGTCGTACCACCGTCCCAACACCGGCGGCAACGGCACCGGCGTCGTGCTCGGCAGCATCGGCTACTACGCCACGACCACTACCGCCAACACGGACCCGGTCACCGGTACCCGCCTGGCCCGCACACCCACGCAAGCGCTCGCCGACCTCCCCCCCGCCCCGAGCGCCGGCTGGGGCACGGCGACCACGTGGCGCGCCTACGACGCGGCGCAGCAGCCGTGGGGCCAGACGATCCTCGTCAACGAGGGCTATCCCTACCTCCTGTTCGAGACCACGACGGACCCCGCCCTCGCGACCGTCAGCGCGACGCTCAGCACGACCACGCCGGCAAGCGGCGAAAGCATCACCGTCACCTGGACCGCAACGCCGTCCCCCTACGCGCTGCCACCGTCCAGCCCGCCGACCCTCACGTGCACCCTCGACGGCGCGGCGATCACGCCCTGCACCAGCACGCTCGTGCTCGACGCGGGGACGGCCGGCCCGCACCAGCTCGTCCTAGGCGTCACGGCGCCCTACACCGGAAGCGACACCGTGCTCAGCTGGGCCACCGCAGCCCCTCCGCCGACGCCAGCACCCACGCCGACACCCACGCCGACGACGCCCACGTCCGCTGCGACACCCGCGTCCACCGAGACACCCACCAGCCCTCGCGTGGTGCCGGTACCCGGTACGACCCGCTGCCAGGGCGCCGCC
>CAJCBN010000181.1 GCA_903960645.1 uncultured Actinomycetes bacterium
GCGGTGGCACCATCATCGTGGCCTCCTTCAGCGTCACCGCCAAGGAGACGATCGGCGGCCTCGTCTACAAGAAGACGCCGGCGCCGCGCATCGCGACATTCCGCTTCGACAAGGGCCGCTGGACGCTGATCTCGTACGGCAACTTCAACGCGCCGAGCTGATCCGCAGTCGGGTAGCCGGCGCGGATGGCTCGTGCTGGTCCTGGGCCGCGGCTAGCGGGTGACGGCAAGCGCCGCGCTGCCGTGGTCAGCGTAGGCGAAGGCGGCGACGCACAGCTCCCCGGTGGCGGGGTTCGTGGCGAGCGGGATGTTGTGCACGTCACAGACCTTCATCAGCGCCTGGATGTCCGGGTCGTGCGGATGTGCGGTCAAGGGATCGCGCAGGAAGACGACGAGGTCGAGTTGCTCCTCGGCCACCAGCGCGCCGATCTGCAGATCGCCGCCGAGCGGACCGGACATCAGGCAGTGCACGTCGAGATCGAAGTGCTCGTTGAGCAGGCCGCCGGTCGTGGCGGTGGCCACGAGGCGGCTGCGGCGGAGGGTCTCGAGATGACGCTCGACGAGCTCGAGCATGGCGGTCTTGGCGCCGTCGTGGGCGACGAGTGCGATCCGGTGGGGGCGTCTGCGGGTCATGCCCCCAACGTACCCCCGGTGAGGCGCGATTCCTCGCTGCGTCTCCGGATCGAAACCGGATTGGCACCGCTCTGCGTCGGCGCCTCAGCGCACGCGGATCCGCTCCCACGGCGCCCAGGTGGCGCCGTCGGAGAGCCGGACCAGCACGGCGCGGACGGCACTCGGCTGGTTGCGCAGCACGACTCGGCGGCGGAACGGCAGCGTGCGCGATCCGTTCCGGGCGCGGACGCCGATGGTCTCGGCCTCGCCGCCGCGCAGCAGCAGCTCGATCGTCGTGCCGCGGCGGACGGCGGTGACGACGACGGGTTCCAGGTCGATCGCGTCGGGATCGGCATCATCGACGGGTCCGGTGGGCGCTGCCGGGGGCACGGGTGCCGGCGGGAGCGCGGGCGGGGGTGAGGTGAGCGTGAACGGCTCGCGGCGGTGCGGGATGAAGATCTCGAGGCAGTCAGCCGTGCTGCCGTCGAGCTGCGGTGCGGCGAAGGTCCAGCGTGTGGTCAGGCTGCCGGCATCGGTCTCGGCCGTGTCGACGAGCAGACCGCCGACACCCTCGCGCTCGAGGGTCGCCGTCCGCGTGACGCGCAGGGCGTCGGGCTCGACGATCGTGCGCTGGACGGTGCGCGCCACCCAGCTGCCGGGCTTGATCCAGCGGTACATGCGCGACCAGGAGTCGTAGCCCGCGAAGGCCCACCCGGTCCCGGGCCACGTGTTCGACCACGTCCGGCGCTCCTGCGGCGGTATCCAGTCCCAGACCGTCTCGCTGATGGTGCGCTCACTGAGCACCTCGCCCGTCGTGATCGCGATGTCGAGCGCGCCGAGCGCGCAGGTGCCGTCGGCCTGCACGGTGCCGAACGCGATGTCCACACCGCCGCGCGATGGTGCCTCGAAGGTCGTGAGGGTCAGCGACAGCTGCTTCGCGCGGTTGTCGAACGCGACGTCGATGCGATCGATGTCGTCGGGATTGAAGCCGCCTACGAAGCTCGGAGCGGTCGTACGCTCGAACGTGCCGCCAAGCGTCCAGTCACCGGGGTGAGCCGACGCGGGGGCGACGGCCAGACTGCCCAGCACGCAGAGGGCGCCGACGACGAGGAGCCGAAGGCGGAGCGGGAGGCGACGGGCGGTGGGTTCCATGCCCCTTCGTCGGCACGGCACC
>CAJCBN010000182.1 GCA_903960645.1 uncultured Actinomycetes bacterium
GCCAGCGTGCGCGTCGCGAGCCGTGCGTACATCTCACCGAGCAGCGCGGGCACGTAGCGCGCGCTGCGGAAGTCGCCGCCGTCGTGCACGTGAATGAAGTGCTCGAGGAGGCTCGCCTGCACCTCGGCCGGAACCTCGATGTGGAGCTCACCGGCGCCGCGCTCGAAGATCGCCACGAGCTGGTCCGGTGTGTAGCGCGGGAACTCGAGCGCGTTCGCTCGGGCCGGTGCGAAGGCCGGGAGATTGTCCGCGAGGGCGTCGAGCACGGCGGTCGGCCCTGACAGGATCATCGCCATGGGCGCCGGACGGGTGCCGAGCGCAGCGCCCAGCGCAGCGAGCGCGGCGGCAGCGGGATCCTCAGGCGCGACCGGCAGGAGCTGGTCCACGTCGTCGACCAGCAGCACGCCGCCGGCGGCAGCGGCCACCACGGTGGCAACGCGCGTGGCCGACTCCTCCGCCGTGGCCCCGACGAGCTCGCCGCGGCCCGCTTCGTGCAGCGCGCCGTCCGGGAGGATCCCGAGCGCTACGTAGAGCCGTCCGATCAGGGCGGCGACGGCGTCCTCGCCGGTGCCGGGCTCGCCGATGAACATGACGTCGACGGTCTGCGCGATGATCGGCTCACCCTGCTGGACGCGCTCGAGGTTGAGGCGGTGGATCGCCACGAGGCGTCGCACGCCCTCCTTGACCGGCTCGAGGCCGACCAGCCCGTCGAGCTCGGCGAGCAGGGCGTCGATGACGGTGGCGTCGGGCGTCGTCATCAGGCGGCGAAAGCGCGTGGGTCGTCGGTCGAGACGATCTGGCGGGCCAGCGGGGCGAAGGCGAGGGCGGCGAGCTTGAAGGACTGGATGCCGAACGGAATACCGATGATCGTGATGCAGAGCAACGTGCCGGTGAGGATGTGGCCGAGGGCGAGCCACCAGCCGGCAAGGATGAACCAGAGGAGGTTGGCGATCGCGCTGACGCCGGGCACGCGGTTGGGATCGTGGATCGCCGTGCGACCGAAGGGCCAGATCACGAAGAAGGCGAGCCGCCACGAGGCGATCGCGAACGGGATGCCGATGACCGTGACCGCGAGCAGCAGCCCGGCAACGAGGTACGCGATGCACATGGACCAGCCGGCGATGACCAGCCAGAGGATGTTCCCGATCAGGCGGAGCATGACCGCACCCTACCGTGCTGGACGACGTTCACCACGCGCAGCGGACTTTGCATTGGTGCCTGGCACCAAAGCACGACAGCGTCGAGCGCACGCCGCGTCGCTGGGAGGACGCCATCCGCGATGGCTACCTCACGGCTGCCGAAGTCTAAATAGACTGATTTGCAGGAGTTTTGTGCGTAACGGGGTGGTAATCACCGCGCCTGCCTTCACCTAGGGCTACAGCAGCATCGCGGTGTCTACCGGTGCCCGCAGACCTGCAATCTTCACCAAGCACCCACGGAATTGGGGCCGCGCCGTCCGTTGCGCCCCGGACGCTTCTCGTGGAACACCGGTACGAAAAGAGGAGTCACGCCATGGCCCTGGTCGACCTGCACCTCCATTCCCGAGCATCGACAGAGACGGGAAACTGGTTCCTCAAGAACGCCGTGCTGCCGGAGTCGTACACCGACCCCGAGCAGGCGTACCGCAAGGCGAAGGACCACGGCATGGACTTCGTGACGTTGACGGATCACGACACGATCCGCGGTGCCCTCGAGATCGCGCATCACCCGGACGCGTTCGTAAGCGTCGAGGCAACCACGCGCTTCCCGGACGACGACACGCCGCTGCACGTGCTCTGCTGGAACATCTCAGAGTCGGACTTCGCGGCCATCGACGCCGCACGCCCGAACGTGTTCGAGCTGGTTGACGAGCTCGAGCGCCGCGGTGTCACGCACGCGCTCGCGCATCCGCTCTACCGGATCGGCGCCGCCCTCACACCGGCACACGTTGAGAAGTGCCTCCTGCTCTTCCCGATCTGGGAGGGCCGCAACGGCGCCCGCAGTCGTGACGGCAACACGACCGCAGTGCGCATCGCACAGTCGGCGACCCCGGACTTCCTCGACAAGCTCGCCGAGAAGCACGCCATCCGCCCGCGCACCTGGGCAGCTCGTTCCCTGACCGCGGGTAGCGACGATCACGGGCTGCTCGATGCTGCCGCCACCTACACGGAGACCCCGCGCGCCACGTGCGTCGAGGATGTGCTCTTCCACATCCGCTCCGGCTCGACAACGCTGCACGGACAGCATGGATCCACGGCTGCGCTGTCGCACGCCATGATCGGCCTGGCGATCAAGGCCGCGGGCGAGCGGGGCTCCTGCCCCGTCCCCGGACCGCTGCGTGGGCTCGTCGGCGACATGTTCGAGCACCCGCTACCGCCAGCCGAGACCGATGAGGCCGGCGCCGGCACAACGGGCGACCTCGAGCAGCGCATCAAGAACGACAAGGACGTGCGGCGAGCGTGGCGCAACACGTACCACCTGCCTGAGGGCGCCGAACGAAGCCATGCGCGCCTGAAGATTGCCGCCACCTGGGCACAGCGTTCGCTGCTTGAGCAGGTGATCGCCTCGGGCGACGTCGGCGGCGTCGGCGGGATTGGCAATCGTATCGGCCTCCTGATGGGCGCGATGATGCTCGCCACGCCGTACCTGACGAGCGCGGGCTACCACGCCGCCGAGGCACGACATGCCCGCGGCGTTGGTCGCGAGTTCTTCGGCGATCCGATCGAGTCCGGCACGCCACCGCGCACGCTAATGCTGACCGACACGTTCGACGAGCTCAACGGCGTCGCCGGGACGATGCGCAACTTGGCGGACCGCGCAGCTGCTCTTGATCTGCCGATCACCGTCGTCGCTCCGGGCGAAAAGTCTGCCAAGAAGAACGGGATAATCACGATGCGCCCGCTGGTGTCGCTGCCCGTCCCGGCCTATCGCGACGACAGCCTCGCGCTCGGCATCCCGTCGCTGATCGAGTTGCTCGACATCGTCGAAGAGACCGGCGCCGAGGCGATCCACGCAGCGACGCCCGGCCCGATGGGACTCGCAGGCATGCTCGTCGCGCGCGTTCTGGGCCTGCCGTTCGCGATCACGCACTCGACACAGCTGGCGCGCTACACGCTGGCACTCACCGGCGACCGCCTTGCGGCAGAGGCCGTGCGCGCATCATCGACGTGGCTCTACAAGCAGTCCGACCTGGTGTTCACCCCTACGGCGTTGGTTGCCGAGGGCTTGGCGATGGAGGGCATCGACCCCGAGAAGGTCCGCATCTTCGGACGCGGTGTGGACACTCGCCGGTTCGACCCAAGCCGGCGCTCCTGGTTTGCGCGCCGCGCCCTCACCCGCGACGCAGATGCAGTGTTGGTGCTGGTCGTCGCGCGCCTGTCGGAGGAGAAGGGCATCGATCGCCTGATCGACGCGGTCAACATGGTGGCGCGGGACGGGCACAAGGTTCGCCTCGCCATCGTCGGCGACGGGCCGGCGCGGCCCGCGCTCGAAGCGAAGCTGGAGCACTCGTACCACAAGCTGCTCGGACCGATGTCGGGCCCCCGCCTTGCCGCGGTGTTCGCGTCGGCCGACATCTTCTGCCTGCCGTCACTGACAGAGACGCTCGGCCAGGTTGCGCTCGAAGCGCAGGCCAGTGGCGTCCCGGCGATCGTGCCGCGCGGTACGGCGTTGGCCGAGCAGGTCATCGACGGGGTCACCGGTATCCACGCGGAGAGCGCATCGGCCGAGGACATCGCCGCAGCCCTGCTGCCGCTGGTGGTGGACGAGAATCGCCGCCTGCGTATGGGTGAGGCCGCACGGGCGTCGATGGTTTCGCGCCCGACCTGGGACGACATCTTTGCCGGACTCGTCCACGACTATGCCGACCTGCACCGTGAGGATCCGGTCGAGCGCCTGATGCTCCGCCGCTCGATCGAGGCGGGAGTGCTCTGAGCATGCGCGTCGTCGACGTCACACAGTGGTATGCCCCGCGCTCCGGTGGAATTCGAACGTACCTGCACGCCAAGGCGGCATTCGCGGCGGCGACGCACCGCTCCCATGCGTTGATCGTGCCCGGTACCGCGGGGAAAGTCACGCGCATCGAGCGCAGCCCCATCATCGAGGTGCCGGCGCTCCCCACCGCACAAGAGACCGGGTATCGCCTGATTCCCCACCCGCGGCCGATCCTCAGCGCGCTTGATCGCCTCGAGCCGTCCGTACTGGTGGTGCATGACGCCACGGCTTTCCCCCGCTCGCTGTGTCGGTGGGCTCGAACGCGCGGCGTGCCCGTCGTGATGCTCGTGCACTCGGAGCTCGAAGCAGGCGCAGCAGGCATCCCAACTCCCCTGCGGCTGCCGACGCAGCACGTCCTCCGCATCGTGCAGGCGCGCGGCATTGACGGCCCCGACGCCGTGATTGCCACATCGAATTCCGTTGCCGACCGTCTGCGCTCGCGCAGCGGAATCCACATCTACGTCTCGCCGCTTGGCGTGGACACGAGCATCTTCTATCCGCGCGAGCCCGACGAGCGCCTGCGCCGCGCACTCGCGCAGCCGAACGAGACGTTGCTTATCCACGCGGGCCGACTCTCGTCGGAGAAACGCCCCGAGCTGTTGATCGATGTCATCACCGAGCTGCGCGACTCGTGTGTACTGGCGATCGCCGGCTCGGGCTCTGCCGAGGACGACCTGCGGCGACGTGTTGCCGCCCGAGGATTGGAGGAGCGAGTGCGATTTCTGGGCCACATCGATGATCGCGAGCAGCTGGCGCGCCTCTACGCGGTCGCTGATTGCTTCGTGCACGTCAACTCTGGTGAGACCTTCGGACTCGCACCGCTCGAGGCGCTGGCCTGTGGGTGTCGCGTCGTGCTGCCGTCGGACTGCGGGGTTGTCGAGGCTGCTGGCACCGGCGAGCTTGTCGCGGTGGAGCCGAATAGCGTCGAAGCCCTCGCGGCAGGCATCCGCGAGGCCATCACGCATCCGCGCCCACGCCCCGAGATCGACCAGCTGTCATGGAGGCGGACCTTTGATCGCGAGTGGGCGCTGTATGGCCTGCTCGCTGGCCGTGCTGCCGTAAGTGAGGCGGTTGCATGACGGCGCAATTTGCGATCGCCATTCATGACGTGGCGCCGAGCTGGCTGCCGGAGTCGCAGGAGTGGCGCTCGCTGATCGCAGAGCGCACGTCCGCGCCGGTGACGCTGCTGGTCGTGCCGCGCTTCCGACTCATCGACACGTGGGATGGCGAGAACCTCGACTGGCTACAACGGCAGGTGCTGACGGGCGACGAACCCGTGCTGCACGGCTACACGCATGCCACTGACGATCCCGGTGATGAGCGCGAGTTTCGCGGGGTTTCTGCGCTTGAGGCGCGTGGGCGCGTGTTGGCGGGCCTGGCCGCGCTGCGGACGATGGGTGTGCAGCCTCGCGGCTTCATCGCACCGTGTTACAACGGCGCCTGTGATCGCTGGTTCGAGTCGGAGCGCTCCGGCATTGCGTGGTGGGCAACGCGGCTCGATCTGCGGACACGTGGCCGCGTCGTGACGGCGCCGGCGATCGGGCTGGGCTCGTCGACGCAGACGCGCCGGCGCATGACGCCGGCGGCGGCCCTGTGGGGCCTGCGGCTGGCACAACGTCACGCGCGGTACCGGATCGATCTGCATCCTGCCGATCTTCGGCACGACCGCCTGCGGAGCGCCGGCATCGAACTGATCGAACGCGCGCTGGAGTCGGGCGATCAGCTCGTCACGCACGAGCAGCTGGCGGCGTGCGCAGCAGATGAGGCAGAGGCCTCAGCCGTCGCCGTGTAGGTAGAACGCGCGACGAGAGCTCGGCCGTTACCCCAGCACGATCGCCACGACACCGAGCAGCGCGAACCCGGCGCCGATCCGCTGGATCGTGGATAGGCGTTCGTCGAGCTTGATCCGCGCGAGCAGGATGGTCACGACCGGGTAGAGGCTCGACAGCACCACGGCGATGCTGAGGTCGCCGAGGGAGGCTGCGTAGGCGAAGCCGACGAACGCCGCGGTATCCATCAGCCCGACGGGTGCGATGGCCATGAACGAACCACGCGGGGCGGTCGTGGTACCGCGCTGCAGCCCGATCGCGAGCACGATGAGCAGGAGCGGTAGGCCGAACGAGCGTTGCATGGTCACGCCCCAGAGGGGGGACTCCGCGGCGAGCTGATCCATGCTGAGGTAGAAGACCGTCAGAATCGCCACTCCGAGCAACGCAATGGGGACGGCGCCGTACTTGCCGTGCTTGAGGTCGCGCTCGCCCGCGTGTCGGCTGACGAGCACCACGCCCGCGATGGCCACGGCGATACCGGCGAGCTGGATGAGGGTGGGACGTTCACCGAGCAGGACCACGGCGATCACCGCGGGCCCAGCGGAGGAGCAGGCGAAGATCGGCGCGATCACCCCGATCGGCCCACGCGCCAGGGCGATGAAGAACACGACGTGCCCGACGGAACCGGTGATACCGGCGATCACGGCCCACGGGATGTGATCCCAGCCTGGGAACGCGTCGCCCACGAGGAAGAGCGCCGCGAGCACCGGGACCATGCCGACGGCCTCGGAGTAGACGGCGACGAGGAGCGGACTGTAGGCGCGGGCCCGCAGCGTGCCGACGAAGTCAGCAACGCCCCACGTGGTGGCCGCACCGAGCGAGAGCACCAGCGTCCACATGCGGGCAGCCTACCGGTCGGGCGTGGGCGGCACGCCGAGCGCTGCGGCCAGCCCAACGCGGACATCGTGCATGTTCTCGAACGGGAGGTACGAGAAGCCCTCGCGCTCGAGGTGCTCGGTGAGGCCAGCGCGGGCGAAGCGC
>CAJCBN010000183.1 GCA_903960645.1 uncultured Actinomycetes bacterium
GCGCGACCGTGATCGACCGCAGCGGCAACCGCACGGTCCGCACGTGGACCTTCTCGCTGCCGGTGTCGCCGCCGCCCGCGCCCGCACCCCTGCCGCCGGTAGCACCGGCAGCGCCGGAGGTTGCCAGCGCGGCCACCGAGCCACTGGTAGAGCCGGAGACCGCCGCAGTGACGGCACCGCGACCGCGGCTGACGCTGCTGGCGGAGCGGCAGCGGGTGCGGGCCGGCGGGCAGACGCGCCTGCGCGGCATCGTCGCCGGCACGGGCATTGCCCGCGTGCGGATCGAGGCTCGCGTCGGTCGGCGCTGGCGCCTCGTGGTGGTCGTCCCGGTTGCCGCCGACGGACGCTTCGCGACGCCGGTTCGCCTGCCCGAGCGCGGCGCCTACGACGTCCGGGCACGTGCCCAGTCGCTGCGTTCGCCGGTCCTGCGTCTGACCGCCCGCTGATCCAGCAGGCGCGATGGACGGCGGCTGCTACGTTGGCGAACGATGGCTCACGACCCCCTCGCAGGACTGAATCCCGCCCAGTTGGAGGCCGTCAAGGCCGATCCGGGCCCGCTGCTGGTCGTCGCCGGCGCGGGTTCCGGCAAAACCCGGGTGCTGACGCACCGAATCGCGCATCTCGTGGAGGAGCGCGGCGCCCCGCCGAGCTCGATCCTGGCGATCACCTTCACCAACAAGGCCGCGGGGGAGATGGCGGAGCGCGTCAACGGGCTGCTCGGGCGCTACGCGACCGGGATGTGGGTGATGACCTTCCACGCTGCCTGCGCACGCATCCTGCGGGCCGACGCCACGCGCATCGGGTTCCGCCCGTCGTTCTCGATCTACGACTCCTCGGATCAGGTCCGGCTCGTGCGCTCGATCATCGAGGACGACCTGGGCAAGGACGCCAAGCGCTACCCGGCCCGCGGCGTGCATGCGCGCATCAGTTCCGCCAAGAACCAGCTGCTGTCGCCGCAGCAGTTCATCGACGAGAACGACGGCTACTTCGACACGCTCGTGGGCGAGGTCTACGCCCGCTATCAGGCGCGTCTGCTCGAGGCCGGCGCGATGGACTTCGACGACCTCCTCGTCCACACGGCGCACCTGCTCGAGCAGATCCCCGAGTCCCGCGAGAAGTGGCAGCGCGCCTTCCAGCACGTTCTCGTCGACGAGTACCAGGACACGAACCACGCCCAGTACCGGCTGATCCGCTCGCTCGCCGCTGCGCACAACAGCATCATGGTCGTCGGCGACAGCGACCAGTCGATCTACTCGTGGCGCGGTGCCGACATCCGCAACATCCTCGATTTCGAGAAGGACTTCCCCAACGCCCGCACGATCCGCCTCGAGCAGAACTACCGCTCCACGCAGACCATCCTCGACGCCGCCAACGGCGTGATCGCGAACAACACCGACCGGCAGGAGAAGAACCTCTGGTCGGAGCTCGGCAGGGGGGAGAAGGTGCGGGTGGTGGAGTGCGCCGACGAGCGCAGCGAGGCCCGCTTCGTCGTCGGCCAGATCTCGCGCGTGATCGGCGAGGGCGGGTCGCTGCGCGACGTCGCGGTGTTCTACCGCACCAACGCGCAGTCCCGCGCGATGGAAGAGGCGCTCCGCCAGGCCGACGTGCCGTACCGGATCATCGGCGGCACCGGGTTCTACGACCGCCAAGAGGTCAAGGACGCCCTTGCCTACCTGCGCGCGATCGCCAACCCCAGCGACGACGTCTCCCTGCGCCGCATCATCAACGTGCCCCGGCGAGGCATTGGCGACACCACCGTCACCCGCCTGGCCGAGCACGCCGCCACGCTCGGCATCACGCTGCGCTCGGCCCTCGACGACGCGGATTCCGTCCTGCCGGGCGCCGCGGCGCGCAAGGCCGTGGCGGGGTTCACGGATCTGCTGCAGCGGCTCGAGAACGCCGCCGGCGCGATGGAGCCCGCCCAGTTGCTCGAGCGAGTCTACGAGGACACGGCGATGATCGAGACGCTGCGCGCGGAGCGCACGCTGGAGGCCAACGGCCGCATCGAGAACCTCAACGAGCTCCTCGGCGTCGCCCAGTCCTCGATCCACACCGGTGACGCTGAGGCCGACCTCGCGACGTTCCTGCAGGAGCTGAGCCTCGTGTCCGACGCGGACCAGCTCCCCGACGGCGACGACGATGCCGCGGTGACCATGATGACGCTGCACACGGCTAAGGGCCTTGAGTTCCCGCGCGTCTACCTGATTGGCATGGAGGACAACATCTTCCCGCACGCCCGGGCGCTCGAGGAGGCGAACCTCGAGGAGGAGCGTCGCCTCTGCTACGTCGGCATGACCCGCGCCCGCGAGCAGCTCACCCTCACCTACGCCCGCACGCGCAGCCTGTACGGCCGGCAGGACCACAACCCGCCGTCGACCTTCCTCGGCGAGATCCCACAGGACCTGATGGAGGTCGAGCGCGTCGGCTCGCGCGGCGGTACGGCGATGCCGAGCGCACGCTCCTCGTACACGGACCGTGCGCCCGCCAGCGCTCCAGTCCGCCGAATCGAGCGCGAGCTGCCCAAGGACCTGCCGGTGATCTCCACGGGCGACACCGTCCGCCACCGCAGCTTCGGGGAGGGGATCGTGATCAGCGTGCCGAGTGCCGAGGAGATCATCGTGCGCTTCCCGACCTCCGGCGAGCGGCGCCTGCACGTCGCGTACGCACCGATCGAGCTGGTCTGACCTCGCCGTGTGACCGCCGGGGTCTGATAGATTCGCCCTCGATCCGGGCGATTAGCTCAGTTGGTAGAGCACCGCCTCGACAAGGCGGGGGTCACTGGTTCGAGCCCAGTATCGCCCACTCGGATTCCCCGGAGTCCGCCCGGACCGAACGCCGCCCCACCAGGCGGCGTTCGTCGTTCGGGTACGTGGAAGGCATGCCTCGACCTGCCATCCTTGCCAACGCGACTCTCGCCCTCGGCGTCGGCGCAGGCAGTACGGGCAGCGTTCTTCTCTGCCGGGATCCGAATTGGCACCGCCACCGCCTACCTGGCGGCCTGCGGGACTGACGCGCTAAGCGCTCTCGTAGATCTCGAGGCGTCGGTCCGACAGCAGCGGGAAGATCTGGCCCGCCACCGTGGCAACGAAGTGGGGGGAGTCGCAGTGGGCCTGGAAGGCTGCCTCGTCGTCGTACTGCTCGTAGAGGAAGAGCGCGGAGGGATCGGCGGGATCGGTGTGCAGGATGTAGGCCTGACAGCCGGGCTCGGCGTTGGAGGGGGCGAGCATGGAGTCGGCGAGCTCGCGCACGCGCTGCTCCTCACCCGGGTTGATCGTCCAGCGGACGGCGATGCAATAAGCCATCGAGAGCTCCTCGTTGTTGATGCGGGGCATCGTCGCACGCCCGGTACAGTGCGCGCATGACCGACAGCGCCCGCCTCTTCTTCCTGCCCGGTGCCGGCTCCTTCGCGCCGCACGTCCTGCTCGAGGAGACCGGGGTGCCGCACGAGCTCGTCCGCGTGGTCCGCGACGAGCACTCGGTGCCGGTTGAGCCAGCGGACTACCTTCACCTCAATCCGAGCGGGCGCGTCCCCACGCTGGTCTGGGCCGACGGCATGGTTCAGACGGAGTCCGCGGCGATCTGTCTCGCGCTGGCGGAGGCGTCGGGGCGCGACAGCCTGGTCCCCGCCATTGGCACGTCCGCCCGGCGGGAAGTGCTCTCGCGTCTCACCTTCCTGACCAACACGGTCCAGATTGCCATCCTGCGGGCGCGCTATCCCCAACGCTTCGCCGACGACGAAACCGGTCAGGCGTCCGTCGCGGCCCGTGGTAACCGCGACCTGATGGAGTTGCGTGATGGCTGTGCCGGCTGGTACGCCGACGGCGCGCCGTTCCTGCGCGGTGAGGAACCCGGGGTTGACGACCTGTTTCTCGGCATGCTGATCCGGTGGACGCGCCTCACAGACGCACCGTGGTGGGACGAGGCTGCGCTTGGCGCGTTCTACGAGCGCTTCCACGCGCTACCTGCTGTGCAGCGGGCACGCGAGCAGGAGGCGTTCGAAATCCGCCCGCCCGCCGGTACCTGATCCCAGGCGTTAGTGGTCGTGCGCGCTCTCGGGTAGCGACTCGATCGCCGCCACTCCGCGAACCCACGCGTCACCGTCCGTCGAGAAGACCTCGCCGGCCGAGGCCGTGTGCAGCGTGAGCATCACCGTCGACGGGCGCTCTGCGCCATCAACCTCGCTGCGGAAGATCAGCGCCTCACCCTGCTCCGCGATCAGCTCGGCCCGTCCCGCAGGTCGCACGTCGGGCATGGCTCCCGCGGGCCCACCGAGGAGCTCCGAGTGGAACGTCCCGTCTGCCGCGAACGTGTGGCGCGCGGTGAGGTGGAGCATGCCGGCATTGCTCGGCGAGGTGGCGCAAATCGTCACGACGAACTGCAGACCGGCGAGTGGACTCAACGGAACGCCTGGATACCCGTCACCGCGCCACCCACGACCAGCGTATGCACCTCGTGCGTGCCCTCGTACGTGACGACGCTTTCGAGGTTGTTCATGTGCCGGATGACCGGGTACTCAAGCGTGATGCCGTTGCCGCCGAGGATCGAGCGGGCGGAGCGGGCAATCTCAAGCGCGCCGCGGGCGTTGCCCATCTTGCCGAGCGAGACGTGCTCGGGGCGCAGCCGACCCTCGTCCTTCATGCGGCCGAGGTGCAGCGCCATCAGCATGCCGCGGTTGATCTCGAGGACCATCTCGGCGAGCTTCTGCTGCGTGAGCTGGTACGACGTGAGCGGCTTCTCGAAGACGATGCGCTCGGTGGCGTACGACAGCGCCTCCTCGTAGCAGGCACGGCCGGCGCCGACGACGCCCCAGACGATGCCGTAACGGGCCTCGTTGAGGCACGACAGCGGGCCGCGCAGGCTGGTGGCCTCGGGCAGGCGGTTGGCGTCGGGCACGCGCACGTCCTGGAACACGAGCTCCGAGGTGACGGAGGCGCGCAGTGACATCTTCTTGTGGATCGCCGGGGCGGTGAAGCCCGGCATGTCCTTCTCCACGAGGAAGCCGCGGATACCCTCGTCGGTGGCTGCCCAGACGATCGCGACGTCGGCAATCGAGCCGTTCGTGATCCACATCTTGGAGCCGTTGATGACCCAGTCGTCGCCGTCGCGGCGGGCGAAGGTGCGCATCGAGCCGGGGTCGGAGCCGGCGTCGGCCTCGGACAGCCCGAAGCAGCCAATCAGCTCACCCTTGGCCATGCCCGGGAGCCAGCGCTCCTTCTGCTCGTCGGAGCCCCAGCGGTGGATCGCGAACATCGCGAGGGAGCCCTGCACCGAGACGGCGCTGCGCAGACCAGAGTCGCCGTACTCGAGCTCGTGGTTGATCAGGCCGTAGGCGACGGCGTTGACGCCCGAGCAGCCGTAGCCCTGGAGGTGCGCGCCCATGAAGCCCAGCTGGCCAAGTTCGGTGAAGACCTCGCGGGGCAGAATGCCCTTGTCGAACCAGTCGCCGACCTCGGGGAGGATGCGCTCGCGAACAACTTCGCGGACCGCATCGCGGATGTCCTTCTCGTCGTCGCTGAGCAGATGGTCGATCCCGACGAAATCGTGCGGGTCAATTGCCTTATCGCTGGTCGTGGCCACGGGAAACCTCCAAGTCGTATGGGCGGAAGCGTACCGCAGGCTTCCCACCGTGCTGCTTCGCCGAGCGGGGGGCTCCAGCCGTATGTACGCCACGTCCCCGCGGGTGTAGCATCCGCGCATGAAGCGCATCCCCCTCGTCGCAGCCGTGCTCAGCGCGGTACTCGTGGCCGCCGCCTCCGCCTCGGCTGCCACCGTCAGCGGCACCATCACCGGCGGCAAGGGTCTGCAGGTCGTCGTCGCGCAGTCCAACGGCAAGGGCAAGAAGATCGCGATCACCGCGAAGAGCGGGGCCTTTCGGATCGTGGGGGCGAAGCTCGCCGGTTCGAGCCTGCACCTCGTTGATGACGATGGTTCCTACCTCGGCCCGATCGTCCTTGGTGGTGCCAAGACCAAGGTCTACGAGACCATCAAGGGCAACGGCAACCTCTCGTTGGGCACGGTCAAGCTGAAGAACGGGTACGCCGTCACGACCGCCGTGCCGGCCAGCCGTACCTTCACGACCGGTCCCTACACCGTCACCGCCAAGGCGGGGCGCCCGATCGGCGCCGGCAAGCTGGGACGCGTCAAGGTGGGCAACGGGCGCAGCGCGCTGAAGGGCTACGACGGCCCCGGCTACGACACCGACCTCGACGGCCTCCCGGGCCTCTTCGACGTCGACGACAACGGCAATCTGATCCTCGACAACGTGGATCGCACGACGCGCACCGGGCTGCTGCTGCGCGGCGCCTTTGCCCGTCAGGCGGTCTGCCCGCCGCCGCCGGCCCCAGCCACGCCTGGCTGCGTCAATCCGACGCCGGACGGTGGTCCGACCGCCGCTGCGGCAACGGAGTTCCGGATGTTCTCGAACTTCAAACTGACCGCAAACGCCAGCATCAACCTCTACCTCGGCGGGACCACGGCTGCGGTGCAGCCGCTGATCGACGCCGCGTTCCCATCGACCCTGACTCTCGCC
>CAJCBN010000184.1 GCA_903960645.1 uncultured Actinomycetes bacterium
ACCCTCACGCAGCACCTCGTGCACGGCTGGGTGACGAAGCGCAGCCTGCAGCGCATCGCCCGGGTGATCGATCCGATTCCGGTCGCGCCGCCGCCGTTCGACACGAAGGGTCGCCTCAACGGCGTCCGCGTCGGCGTCGTCGGTGCCTCGGGCTACGTCGGACGCCGTATCGTCCCCGAGCTGCGCGATCAGGGTGCGCAGGTCCGCGCGATCGTGCGACGTCCCAACCCCGACCTCGAGCAGGTGGCCGACATCGAGGTCGCGCAGGCGGACGCGCTGGACCGCGAGTCGCTCGACCGCGCCTTTGCAGGAATCGACGTCGTCTACTGGCTGGTGCACTCGATGGGTGCCGGTGGGGACTTCGCCGAGCTCGACCGCGTGGCCGCGCGCAACGCGGCGGGTGCCGCAGCGCAGGCGGGCGTGCAGCAAATCATCTATCTGAGCGGTCTCGGTGACGATGACCCCGACCTCTCCCATCACCTGCAGAGCCGCCACGAGACCGGCCGCATCCTCGCCGAGGGCGCGGTGCCCGTCACCACGCTGCGCGCCGCCATGGTCGTCGGCCAGCACAGCGCCTCGTTCCAGATGATGCGCGACCTCGTGCATCGGCTCCCCGCCATGATCACGCCGCGCTGGGTGACGACGCGCTCGCAGCCGATCGCCTTCGCCGATCTCCGCGACTACCTCGTCGGCGTCTGCGCGCTGCCGGACGCCTACGGGCGCACGCTCGATGTCGGCGGTCCGGACATCCTCACGTTCCAGGAGATGATGGAGCGGGTGGCGGTCCTGGCTGGTCGGCGCAAGCCCTTCATCGTGCCGGTACCCGTGCTGTCGCCGGAGCTCTCGTCGCTCTGGTGCGGATTCGTCACCGAGGTCGACACGAACATCGCGCGGCCGCTGGTCGAGGGGCTGCGCAACGAGACGATCTGCCTCAACGACGACATCCTGAAGCTCGTGCCGAAGGAGCGCATGTCGTTCGACGATGCCGTGCGTCGCGCCCTACAGGGCGTGCCGCTGCGCTACTAGCGGCTACTCGAGCGGCCAGACGAGGCAGTTGGCCTTGCGCCGCAACCGCCGCAGGTCCAGCCGGAAGCGCAGCCGACCGTAGATCCGGCGGCTCGGCCCGAAGACGAGCAGGCCGATCGGGCGCGTCTTCGTGATGTCGATCGTGGCCGACAACGGACGCGGCGTGTTGTAGACCAGTTGGCGCGGGTTGGCCCCGGCGGCGCGGGCGCGGATCATGATCTCGCGGATCTCCTCGCGCACGACCGGGTTGCCCATCGTGCGCCGGGCGGCCGCGTTGGCGTTCGCCACCGGCAGCGTGACCGCCAGGCAGATCATCAGCTCGGAGTTGGCCTGAACGGCGGCCTCGATCGCGGTCTCGACGGCGTCGTCGTCGAACGAGATGTCGAAGGACACCAGCATCACCGGGTGCCGCTCGGTCCGCTCTTCGGCGATCAGCGTTTCGGGCGTCCGATCGCGGATCGCAGAGGTCATCGGGTCACTTGCGCGTCGGCGCCACCGTGGGCGTGTACAGCGTCGAGGCCTTCGTCAGCATGCGCCGCTTCATGTACGGCATGAACACCATGAACCAGATGATGGCGCCGGCGCTGCCGAGGATCACAAGGCCCCAGACGTTCAGCCAGACCAGCCCGACCACGCCGAGCAGTCCGATGAAACCGAGGCCCGCACGGGACAGGTAGCGGAACTGACGTTGCGTGAGCGCCGCCAGCCCTTCGAGGCGCTTGGCCTCGGCCGCCGTGTCGTAGCGGGCGCCGCAGCCGGTGCACACGATGATGTCCCCGGACGCGCCGCGGGACTCGATGCCGCAGGGGCACTTGATCAGGATGGGAGCAGGTGCCATGTGGCCATTGTGGACGTATCTCTAGGCAAACGCAATCTCTGGGAGTACACTCCTGCCATTCCCGGAAGGAGAGCCGGGTAGGGAGAAGGAGGAGTCATGCCAGGAGCGGAGGTATCGCTCGATCAAGTTGGTCTTATCAAGACCATGAAGTGGTACGACGGGTTCATCATTGGACTCGCCGGCCCGGGATTCATTCTCGCGGGCATCGCCGGATCGGTCATCACGCTCGGCCCCGTCTGGGCGTCGACGATCTGGTTCCTATCGGCACTGGTCGGCGGTATGTCCGCCTACATCTACGCCGAGCCGGCCGCGATGTTCCCGGACAAGTCCGGTGGTCTGTCGATGTTCGCCAAGGAGGGCTGGCGCCAGCACTTCTCGCTGGCCGGTCCGATCGCGACCTTCGGCTACTGGTTCGCGTGGTCGTCCGTGCTCGCCATCTACGGCGGCATCATCGGCACCCTGCTGCTCTCGCGCTTCAGCCCGAGCTCGCTGGAGTGGTCGACGCCGTTCCTGTTCATGGACATCACGTATCCGCGTCTGATCGGCGCGGCCTGTATCCTCGCGTGCTTCGCGTTCAACTACTTCGGGATGCGTCCCGCCGTGTGGTTCTCGTACGCCACGGGCGCGATGATGATCATCCCGGTGGCCTGCCTGGCGATCATTCCGATCATCACGGGCAAGCTCAGCAACATTGACTTCGTGTGGAACACCGACACGATCAACGCCAACGTCGAGTTCTACGGTGGTACGCCCGGCATGACGCAGGCGATCATCCTCGGCATCGTGTGGTTCTGGGTCATCGCGTGGTCCTCGTACTTCCCTGAGGCTCCGGCGACGTTCGCGCCTGAGTACCACGACACGCACAACGACACCCGCAAGGCCGTCTTCTCGACGTCGATCATGGGCGTCGTGCTGTGCCTGCTCCTGCCTCTGACGGTTGTCGCCGTCGTCGGCATGGATCTGATCGCGGGCGATCTCACGTACATCGCGTACCTGACCACCGCGCTCGACGATACCGTCGGCACGGCGCTCGGTGCGGTCTTCACCGTGTTCCTCTGCGCAGGTCTCCTGCTCTCGATGAACACGGCGACGATGGACGGTTCGCGTGCCCTCTACGGCATGGCGGCTGAGGGGCTCACGATCAAGTGGCTCGCGAAGCTCAACAAGGACAGCGTCCCTGGCCGCGCCATGGCCTTTGACATGCTGCTCAACATCTGCCTGCTGTTCATGATGCCGTCGCTGCTGTTCACGCTGCTCGCCGGCAACATCGGGTACGTGCTGGCGCACATCCTGGCTCTGTCGGGCTTCCTGCTTCTGCGACGCGACCGGCCGAATTGGCCACGCCCGCTCAAGCTGGGTGGCTTCTGGATTGCGGCCGCGTGGCTCTGCCTGACGGTGAACATCATCGGCACGATCTTCGGTGTCCTGTACATGCAGTACACGGGCTACCTGGTCAAGGGCGACGACGTGACGGGCTATCGCGGTCTGGCGATCGCGATCTTCGTCGGTCTGTTGATCGTCGCGGTGGTTGGCTTCATCATCGGCCAGAAGCAGGCCGGCAAGAAGTTCTCGTTCCAGGACAAGAGCGAGGAAGAGCCTGCTGCACATGCGTACGAACTGATGGGCAAGGCCGCTCCTTCGGGCGACTAGTCCAGCTCTCCGTCACGGGCCCCTGGGGGCCGGCTTCGGCCGGACCTCAGGGGCCCGTTGTCGTTTGTGCGGCGATCTGCGGTGGGATGCGCTCCCCCTTTGCCGAGCACCGGTTCTGCACTAGGCTCCTCACAGCACGCTTCCTGAGGAGAGAGCAACTATGGCGACGTACCCCGGCGCGTTCATCAACGGCGCATGGCAGGACGGCAAAGGCGCGGAGATCGAGGTCCGCAACCCGTACGACAACAGCCTCGTCGGCAGCGTCAACGCCGCAACCAGCGACCAGCTCGAGGCCGCGGTTGCCGCCGCCGCCGCGGCCTTCCCGGCCTGGCGCCGCACGCCGCTGATGCAGCGCGTCGAGCTCTGCCGCAAGGCGCTTGAGGTGTGCCTCGAGCATGCACCCGCGATCGCGGAGATGATCACCCGCGAGACGGGCAAGACGATCCGCGAGGCCGAGGAGGAGATGGTGGAGTTCACCGTCGACCACTTCCGCCGCGCCTCGGAAGACGTCATCCGCTACCGCGGTCAGGTGCTGCCATCCACGCAGGAGCGCAACGGGTCGAAGCGGATCATGGTCGTGCAGGAGCCGATCGGCGTGGTGGCGGCGGTCTCGCCGTGGAACTTCCCGGTCGACATTGCCGGCATCCCGATCGTCTACGGCCTCGCGCTTGGCTGCACGCTGGTCTGGAAGGCCTCCGAGATCGCGCCGATCTGCGCCAACATGTTCGTCGACGTCCTGCATGAGGCGGGCTTTCCGGCCGGCACGATCAACCTCGTGCACGGCTACGGCGACATCGGCGCCGAGCTCGTCGCGCACGACAAGGTCGGCTCGGTCGTCTTCACCGGCTCGGTCGCGACGGGCGAGAAGGTCGCTGCCGCCGCGGGACTCAAGAACCGTGTGCTCGAGCTGGGCGGCAACGGCCCGCAGATCGTCCGCGCCGACGCCGATCTGGAGCACGCCGCCGACGCGGCGATCACGGGCTGCTTCTACCTGGCCGGCCAGTGCTGCACGGCCGCTGAGCGCATCCTCGTCCACCGCGACGTGCAGGACCGCTTCGTGGAGCTCCTGACCGAGCGCACGAAGGCGCTCAAGGTCGGCGACCCGCTCAGCCACGACACGGACATGGGTCCGGTCGCGACGGACGCCAACCTCAACCGTACGCAGGAGCACATCGCCGACGCCGTCGCCAAGGGCGCGACGGTCGTCTACGGCGGCGGTGCTGAGGGGCGCCTGCACGAGCCCACGATCATCACGGGCGTGACGAGCGACATGCGCATCGCCCAGGAGGAGACGTTCGGCCCGGTCGCGCCGATCATCACGTTCGATACGGACGATGAGGCGATTCGGATCGCCAACGAGACCGAGTTCGGCCTGACCGCGGCGGTCTTCACCGAGGATCTCCGCACGGCGTGGCGCTACGCCGAGGAGCTCTGCCACGGCACCGTCCACATCAACGAGACGACGAACTACTGGGACCAGATGGCCCCGTTCGGCGGCGCGAAGAAGTCGGGTGCGGGCCGTGAGCTGTCCACGTATATCTTGGACGCCATGAGCGAGACCAAGCAGATCACGTGGGATATCGCCTGACGGCGATAGCCCACGCGATCTGCTTGGAAGGTGCCATGCACCAGAAACGGGCTGCCCCGTAGGGCAGCCCGTTTCGTCTGTGCACTGGCAGCCACCAAGCAGTGAATGTGACGGTGCACCGCGTAAGCGGTGCGCTGAAAATCGTCAACGACGAGGCTGTCTGCCGGCGGTGAATCCCTCGCCGCCCTCTTGTGTAATACACCGCGTTACACTGCGTCCATGCCCAACCCCGCGACACCCCGGCGCGCCATCGTCTCCCTCCGTCTCGACCCCGATACTCTCGCGCGCGTCACTGCGCACGCCGCGGAATAC
>CAJCBN010000185.1 GCA_903960645.1 uncultured Actinomycetes bacterium
AACGAGATCATCCGCATGCTGTCCGGTCCGGGACGCCGCTCGCAGTCCGGCGGCTCGGGTGCGCCGGCCGGAGCCGCGGGCTCGCCCGAGGCCAAGAAGTCCTCGAAGCTGCTCGACCAGTTCGGGCGCAACCTCACGAAGCTGGCCACCGAGGGCAAGCTCGATCCCGTCATCGGCCGCCACACCGAGGTCGAGCGCATGATGCAGATTCTCGTGCGCCGGATGAAGAACAACCCGGTCCTGATCGGCGAGCCGGGCGTCGGCAAGACGGCCGTCGTCGAGGGGCTCGCGCAGCGCATCTCGAGCGGCCAGGTCCCTGATCTCCTCAAGGACAAGCAGATCTACACGCTGGATCTTGCGGCTCTCGTCGCCGGTTCGAAGTACCGCGGCGAGTTCGAGGAGCGGCTCAAGAAGGTGATGAAGGAGATCGGCCAGCGCGGCGACATCATCCTGTTCATCGACGAGCTTCACAATCTCGTCGGGGCAGGTGCCGCCGAGGGCGCGATCGATGCCGCCAGCATCCTCAAGCCCGCCCTCGCGCGCGGCGAGCTCCAGACGATCGGCGCCACGACGCTCGACGAGTACCGCAAGTACCTCGAGCGCGACTCCGCCCTCGAGCGCCGCTTCCAGCAGGTGCGCGTCGAGGAGCCGAGCGTGGAGGACACCGTGCAGATCCTGCGCGGCCTGCGCGACCGCTACGAGGCACATCACCGCATCCGCATCACGGACGAGGCGATCGTCGCCGCGGCCGAGCTGTCGAGTCGCTACATCCAGGATCGCCACCTGCCGGACAAGGCAATCGACCTGATCGACGAGGCCGCCTCCCGTCTGCGCATCAAGACGATGGCCGCCCCGCCCGCCCAGCGCGAGCTGGAGGACGAGATCGAGCGCGTGCGCAAGGAGAAGGAGGCCGCCATCGAGGGGCAGGACTTCGAGGCCGCCGCCAACCTCCGCGACGAGGAGCGCAAGCTCGCCAACGACAAGCGCGAGGCCGAGGAGAGCTGGACTCAGGGCGAGGGCGCCACGGAGCAGCCGTCGATCGGTGAGGAAGAGATCGCCGACATCGTCTCGATGTGGACCGGCATCCCCGTCTTCAAGCTGACCGAGGCCGAGTCGCAGAAGCTCATCCGCATGGAGGAGGAGCTGCACAAGCGCGTGATCGGGCAGGACGTGGCGATCGCCGCGGTCTCCCGCGCCATCCGCCGCGCCCGTGCCGGCATCAAGGACCCCAAGCGCCCGTCCGGCTCGTTCATCTTCCTCGGGCCCTCCGGCGTCGGCAAGACGGAGCTCGCGCGCACGCTCGCCCAGTTCCTCTTCGGCGACGACAGCGCGATGATCCAAGTCGACATGTCGGAGTACATGGAGAAGCACTCCGTGTCCCGTCTCGTCGGTTCGCCGCCCGGCTACATCGGGTACGACGAGGGTGGCCAGCTGACGGAGGCCGTGCGTCGCAAGCCGTACTCGGTGATCCTGCTCGACGAGATCGAGAAGGCCCATCCGGACGTCTTCAACATCCTCCTGCAGGTGCTGGAGGAGGGCAAGCTGACCGACTCGCAGGGTCGCAAGGTCGACTTCCGCAACACGATCGTGATCATGACGTCGAACATCGGCGCCGCCACGATCGCCAAGAACCAGAACTTCGGCTTCTCGCAGTCCGAGGACGAGAGCGGTCAGTCCTACGACGACATGAAGGGCAAGATCATGGGCGAGCTCAAGCGGGTCTTCCGCCCCGAGCTGCTCAACCGTATCGACGAGGTGATCGTCTTCCACAAGCTGTCGCGTGAGCAGATCCTGCACATCGTCGACTTCATGCTGAACCGCCTGCGCGAGCAGCTGGAGCAGCACGAGGTGACGATCGAGCTGACCGACAGCGCCAAGGAACTGCTCGTCCAGGAGGGCTACGACCCGGCGATGGGTGCCCGCCCGCTACGCCGCGCGATCCAGCGCATCCTCGAGGATCCGCTGGCCGACTTCGTGCTCGCGCAGCAGATGCAGCCTGGCTCGACGATCTTGGTCAACCGCAAGGAGGGCACCGACGAGGTGACGATGGACATCGTCCCGCCGACGCCCGACGCGCCGCCGGTGGACCTCGCCGAAGTCGGGGAGTAGTTCCCCGAGGCACCGAACGCACGTCACTGAGCCCCGGGCAACCGGGGCTCAGTCATTTCCGGGGCCCGCTGGCGGTAGGCGCCGCCCGCGTCGCACAGAGCGACCTCGTGCGCAGCGACGCGGAAGTCCACACGGTCGGCGATGCGGTGGATCGCCTCCTCAAGGGCTTCGTCAAGAGCGGCGGCGGGGCCGATCCAGGTCCGCTACGACCTCAACGAGCTCGATGACAAGCAAGGGTAAACGTGGCTCGGGTGTGCCCGCCGTCTCGGCGGACACACCCGACACGCGTTACGGATGTTCGGGCCAGATCCCGTACACACACATCACGTAGTTGACACCCAGCGTCGGGACCGATGTCACCGTCTGCATCGTGGGGGTATCGCCAACCGCGAACGCAGCAGCTGGGCCGTTGGAGAGGCTGACCTGCGCTGTCTGCCCTGTCTCACCCAGCTCGGTGAACGCACCCGTCGTTGGTTGCTGGCCGACGCCAACCGTCGTGCCGCCGCTCAGATTGGGCAGGTTGAACGTGGTCGCCCCGTTGCCGGCACCCTGGTAGTACGTGCCGATCTGCGCATAGAGGGCTTCATATTGTTCAATAGCGATTTGCTGTCCCTGGCAGAGCGCGTAGTTCACGGGTGCGTACGTGCCGCCGAAGGTGCTGATGGCACCGAAGAAATCATCTTCACCCATGTCAGGCTCCCTTCGTGGGCTTGCGGCGGTCAACGCTCACCTGGTACGAGTTGTCGCCGATACGGACGATCGTGAGCGGGAAGGTCCGGCCGTTGATCGTGGTGGGATACGTGCCCGTGTCGAGCGGCGTGCCCTTCGTGCGCGTCAGGAGCGAGGTGAACCCGCCGCTCCATTCGGCACTGCCGACCTTGGCGCCAACTGCGCTGCGGTGCGGCACGAGATCATCGACGCGCAGCGTCATCGTCTTACCGGTGGCCGGATTCCTGACGACCGCGATGGCCTTGGCTCGGTCGAAGTGCTTCCGGTTGTAGTCCGGATGCGTGGTGATTGAGAACTTCGTGGTGTTCCGCAGCGTGGTACGGACGGGGCCGGTCGCGGCTGCGGCGGTGCCTGGGAGCGCGGTCAGCGCGGCGACGCCGACGGCTCCGGCGGCACCCAGGAGCAGGCCGCTACGGCTCAGCCCCGGGCTGGTGTCGTGTGGTGGTTGTTTCATGACGCGAACGTACCACGGGTATTGCGCGGACAGCCGTTCGTTGTGAGCCGCATTGCGGTGGTCATGCGTGAGCGCCCGTGCGGTGGGGGCGACTCCCCTTCCCGCAGTCGCTCAGCGGCAGGCGCTGCAGATGCCGCGCAGGGCGATGTCGTGCCCGGTCACCTCGAATTCGACCCGCTCAGCGACCCGGTGGATGGCCTCCTCGAGCGCGTCGTCGTGGAAGGCCTCCACCGCACCGCAGCGCGTGCAGACGAGGTGATGATGGTGCTCGCCGCCGGGGTGCGTCGGCTCGAAGCGCGCGACGCCGTCGCCCGTGTCGACGCGGGTCACGAGCCCCATGCCGTGCAGGAGCTCCAGCGTGCGATAGACGCTGGCGATGCCGATCGTCGAGCCGGTGTCACGCAGGCGGGTGTGGATCTCCTGGGCGCTGGCGCAGCAGGTCTGGGCTGCCAGCTCCGCGAGGATGGCGCTGCGCGCGCCGCCGGAGCGGGTGCCGGCGCTCCGCAGGGCCAGCGTGGCGTGGGGGAGCCACGCATCGGTCGCGTGCTGGTGCGCATGGTCTCTCTCAGCCATGCGCAGAGCGTAGAGGACACGGACCGCAGGACTTACTGATAACGATTCCCATTATGTGCTAGGTTGTCGGCATGCCGTTCCTCCCCGCACCGTT
>CAJCBN010000186.1 GCA_903960645.1 uncultured Actinomycetes bacterium
AGCCGCTCGCTGGCGTCCACCACGCCGTCCTGAAAGCCCTGTCCGCCGTACGCACTGATCCACGGCGCGTAGGGGTTGCCTTCGCCGAGGTCCGTCGCGGGGGCGGCGAGCAGCCGCGCACCGATCTCGCCGTAGCCGACGGTGCAGGGCATCAGCGACACGGCGAGGTCGAGCGCGTCGCCGGCGAGTCCCGTCTCGATGACGAACGACGTGTAGGCCACGTTCTCGGGGGCCTCCTCGGCGGCCTCGAGCTGCGCCTCGTCGATGCCCCACGCCGCGCAGTACTCGACGTGCATGCGCATCTCGGTGCTGATGATGCCGGCGGCGGCACTGGCCGCCCACTCGAGATCGGCGACCGTGTCGGCCTTGAAGGCCTCGAGCGCGTGGGCGCGGGCGAAGTGGACGAGGAAGCGGTAGTCCTGGATGAGGTACTCGCGAAACGCGGCCTCGGGCAGGCTGCCGTCGGCGATGCCGGCCAGGAAGGCGTGCTGGGTGAAGGCGTGCCAGTCGTCGGCGCACGCGTGGCGGAGGTCGTCGACGAGCATCGCCGCGGCCTAGGCCGGCACTGACGCGTCGTCGTCGAGCTCGATGCCTTCGAGCTCGTCCATCTCCTCGAGCTCGGTGCCGCGCGTCTCCGTGACCCACTTCCAGACGAAGAAGAAGGAGAGCACGGCAAACAGCGTGAAGAGCCCGTAGGCGAGGCCGAGCGAGATGCCGACGAGCTCGGGGAAGAGCTCGGAGACGATGAAGTTGGCGATCCAGTTGGCCATAACGGTGATGCTCATGGCGGCGGCGCGGATCGAGTTGGGGAACATCTCGCTGAGCAGCACCCAGACGATCGGCCCCCAGGTGGCGGCGAAGAACGCGACGAAGCCGCAGAGGGCGACGACGGCGACGTAGCCCTGCGTGGAGGACAGGTCGGGCGTGCCGTTTGCGCTCTGCGGCGCCATCACGAAGACCCAGGCGATGACCGCGAGGCTGACGGCCATGCCGACGGAGCCGACGAGCAGGAGCGGCTTGCGGCCGATGCGGTCGACGAGCAGGATCGCGACGACGGTGAAGACGACGTTGACCATGCTGATGATCGTCGACGTGGTGAAGGCTTCGCTCGGCGGGTAGCCGACAGACTCCCAGATCAGGTTGGAGTAGTAGAAGACGGCGTTGATGCCGACGAACTGCTGGAAGACGGCGAGCGCGAGACCGATCCAGACGATCGGCAGGAAGAACGAGCCCTTGGCGCGCAGGTCGGCGAGCGTCGGCTTGGCCTCGGTGTCGATCGACTCGCGGATGGCGGTGAGCTTGGCCTCGACGGGTTCGATGAAGATCGATTCGAGCACCCGCTTGGCGCGGTCGCTGGCGTCGATGGAGACGAGGTAGCGCGGCGATTCGGGCAGCGTGAAGGCGAGCAGGAAGTAGATGGTGGCGGGCACGACCATCAGCACGAACATCCACTGCCACGCCTGCAGGGGTCCGAGATCGTTGGAGGCGCTACCGCCGGCGCTGTTGAGGATGATCTGGTTGATGACCTGCGTGGCGAAGATGCCGATCACGATCGCGAACTGAAACAGCGATGAGAGCCGGCCGCGCATGTGTGCGGGGGCGATCTCGGCGATGTACATCGGCGACACGATCGCGGCGAGGCCGATCGCGAAGCCGCCGACGATGCGCCACGCCATGAAGTCCCAGATCGTGATGGGGAAGGCGGAGCCGAGGCCGGCGATCAGAAACAGCACGGCGGCGATCAGCATCACGCGCTTGCGTCCGTAGCGCTGGGCGAGCCGGCCACCGACGAAGGCACCGACCGCGGAGCCGAGCAGCGCGACGGAGACGACGAAGCCCTGGAAGAGCCCGGCGGTCACGTCGAAGCGCTCGTAGATCGCCTTGTTGGCGCCGTTGATGACGGAGCTGTCGTAGCCGAACAGGAAGCCGCCGAGCGCGGCGATCACCGCGAGCGCGGTGACGCGCCCGACATGGACCCGTTCGGGCGGGGCGTCGGCGGAGGCGGCGGGCAGGTGCATGGGTGACGGCGCCGCGGGCAGGGCCGCGCGGCTGCCAGAGAATAGCCCCTGGGCACCACGGATGCGATGTCCGATTCACCGCATCGCAATGAGGGGCAGTTCGGGCGTGGAGTAGCCTTCTCCCATGCCGCAGCTCACACCCGATCAGCTCCTCTCCACCACGCGCGCCGTCCGCAAGCGCCTCGACTTCGAGCGTCCCGTGCCGCGCGCGCTGATCGAGGAGTGCATCGCCCTCGCGCTGCAGGCGCCGACGGCCTCGAATTCGCAGCCGTGGAGCTTCGTGGTGGTGACGGATCCGGCGCAGAAGGCCGCGCTGGCCGCGTGGTATCTGAAGTCGTACGACGCCTATGCGGGCGCCCGCTACGAGGCAGCCGACGGCGAGCTGCCGACGGCGATGGAGCGCATGGCGTCGTCGGCGCGCTATCTGGCCGACCGCATGCACGAGGTGCCGGCGATGGTCATCCCGTGCGTCGAGGGGCGCATCGATCAGCGCTCGAGCGAGGGGCAGGCCGCGGGTTGGGGCTCGATCGTGCAGGCCGGCTGGAGCTTCTGTCTCGCTGCGCGCGCCCGCGGCCTCGGGACCTGCTGGACGACGCTGCACCTCTCCTACGAGCGCGAGTGCGCCGAGATCCTCGGCATTCCGTACGAGGAGGTCACGCAGTCGGCCCTGATCCCGACCGGGTTCTACACCGGCGACACCTTCAAGCCCGCGCCGCGCGACGATGTCTCCAGCCTGATCCGCTGGGATCGCTGGTAGCGCACTCCGGCGTTCGCAGCACCCACCCTCCCCCGCTGAGGCCAACCCTCAGCCAGCCAGCGGCCGATCGAAGCGCAGCAAGGAACCCGCCGCGCACCACAGGCACGAGCCACGGGCCTCGATGCCCACGATCGGCGCGGCGAGGTGCACGAGCCAGAGCAGCCCGCCCGCCGGGTCGTACACCCGCAGCGTTGCGTCCTGGGCCACCACGACGTCGTCGCCCC
>CAJCBN010000187.1 GCA_903960645.1 uncultured Actinomycetes bacterium
CGCGTCGGCCACCTGACCGACCGCGTGCTCGGCATGCACCACGGTGCGCTGAGCGAACCTGCGCACCACCCCGCCCTCCCCAGCGGGCCCAGCCCTGTGGACGCTGGTACGCCGCTCCTGCAGCTGTCCGACCTCACGGTCACCCGCGGCGAGCGCACCGTCGTCACGGGTGCCACGGCTGCCCTACCGCCGGGCGGCGTCGCGGCGCTGATCGGGCGCAACGGCGGGGGCAAGAGCACCCTGCTGCGGACGCTGGCGGGGCTCGAGCCTGCCGCCGGCGGCGGCGTGGCCATCGCCGGGCGCGACGTGACGGAGCTGGCGACCGAGCAGCGCGTGCCCGAGCTGGCCTTCGTGCCGCAGGATCCGGGCCGGCACCTGATCTGCGAGACGGTGCGCGACGAGGTCTTGCTCGGCCCCCGCACGCTCGGCGTCGACCCCGCGCCCGCCCAGCGGGCCATCGCCGAGCTCGACCTCGAGCACCTGCTCGACCGCAACCCCCGCGACTGCTCCGTCGGCGAGCGCGAGCGCATCGCAATCGCGGCCGCCCTCGCGCTGGATCCGCAGGTGCTGCTGCTCGACGAACCGACACGCGGCATGGACCCAGGCCATCGCGCGGCGCTCGTCACGACGATCCGCGCCCACGCCGCCCGCGGCGGCTGCGCCGTGCTCGCCACGCACGACCTCGAGCTCGGACGCGCCTGCGCCGACCGGCGCTGGCACCTCACCGACGGCGTGCTCGCCGTGGGAGCCAGCGCATGAGCGCCGCCGCGATCCTCGCCCTCGGCGGACTCGCCGCCCTGATCGTCGGCCTCGTCCTCTACGAGCGCACCCGGGGTGGTGCCCGCGAGCTCGGACTCATCGCCGTCCTCGTCGCCGCGGCGACGGCGGGACGGATCGCGTTCGCGGCGATCCCGAGCGCCCAGCCGGTCACCGCCATCGCGATCGTCACGGGCATCGCCCTCGGGCCGCGCGCCGGGGCCGCCGTGGGTGCCGGCGCCGCGCTGCTCTCGAACACCTTCCTCGGGCAGGGGCCGTGGACGCCTTGGCAGATGCTGCTCTGGGGCCTGGCCGGCGCGAGCGGCGGCTGGCTCGCTCCTCTGCTCCGGCGCAGCCGGATCGCGCTGATGGCGTTCGGCGGAGCCTGGGGCCTCGTCTTCGGTGCCGGCATGGACGTCTGGCAGCTCGCGGCCTTCGGTCCCGCGCTGACGCTACCCGCCTTCATCGCCGTGCACGCGCGAGCCGTACCCTTCGACCTCGTGCACGCGCTCACCAACGTCATCCTGCTCGGCGTCGCCGGCTTTCCGCTGATCGCGCTGCTCGATCGCAGCGCGCGGCGGATGCGTGGTCGTTGGTTGCCGCTGGAGAAGGCCGAATGAAGCGCCTGCTCATGCTCGCCGTGGGCCTTGCCCTCTTCGCCCTCCCCACGGCGGGGCAGGCCGCCAACCTGTCGTCGGCTGGCGCCTACCTGGCGGGTAGCCTCGACCGCAACGGCTGTGCCCGCGAGCAGGGCGGCCCGGCATCCGCCAACCTCAGCGCCTGGGTGGCCTTCGGGCTGGTCTCGGCGGGTCGCAGCGCCAGCGGGCCGGCCGACTGCATCGAACGCCACGCCCGCCGCCTGATCGCCGTCACCGACCTCGAGGTGGCCACCCTCGCGCTCGTTGCCGCCGGGCGCAATCCGCGCAACGCCGGCGGCCGTGATCTCGTGCAGGCGATCCAGTCGTCCCTCCGCCGTGGACGCATCGGCACGTTCGTCGCCTCGAACCAGTTCGGCATCCTCGCGCTCAAGGCCGCCGGTGCCCCGATTCCCGCCGCCGCGCGGCGAACGCTGCTGGCCGACCAGAACGCCGACGGCAGCTGGCCCGTGGGCATTGGGGGCGGCGGCGATTCGAACCTGACGGCCTCGGGCATCCAGGCTGCGATCGCCGCCGGCCTTGCGCCCTCCGACCCCGTCGTCCTGCGCGCCCTGAAGGCCCTCAGGCGCTTCCACAGCCAGGGCGGCTACGCGCTCGGCCTCCGCTCCCCACCCGATGCCCAGTCGACCGCCTGGGTGCTGTCGGGCCTCGCCAGCGTCGGCCGGTCCGACGCCACCGCACGCATGTACCTCGGCGGTCTGCAGCAGGGGGACGGCTCGTTCGCCTACCAGCGGGGGCAGCGCATCACCCCCGTCTGGGTGACGGCTCAGGCGACGATGGGCCTCGCCGGGCGCAGCTTCCCGCTGCGGCCCTGAGGCCACGGCGAGGCGGCAGGGTCCGCCTAGACGCCCTGGTCGGTCGGCTCGTCGACCTCGCCCCACACGCCCATCTGGCGGAACTTGGCGCGGCGGGCGCGGCGGCGCTCGGCGGGCGGAATCATCTCGGCCTGCTGCAGCGCCTGGCGGATCGCGTCGTCGAGCAGCTTGGCCGCCGCGTCGACATCTTCGTGCGCGCCGCCCTTGGGCTCCTCGACGATCCGGTCGATCACGCCGAGGTCGAGGCAGGCGTTGGCGGTGGGGCGGAACGCGTAGGCGGCCTTGCGCGCCTGCCCGGCGTCCTTCCAGAGGATCGCGGCGCAGCCCTCGGGGGAAATCACCGAGTAGATCGCGTTCTGCTGCATCAGCACCCGGTCGCCGACGGCGATCGCCAGCGCGCCACCCGAGCCGCCTTCGCCGATCACCGTTGAGACGATCGGCACGCTGGCCTGGCAGAAGGCGAGGATCGAGCGGGCGATCATGCCGGCCTGTCCCCGCTCCTCCGCGTTGACACCCGGGTAGGCGCCCGGCGTATCGACGAACGTGAGGATCGGATAGCCGAAGCGGTCGGCCAGTTCCACGGCGCGGATCGCCTTGCGGTACCCCTCGGGATGCGGCATGCCGAACATGCGACGTGTGCGCTCAGAGAGGTCGCGGCCCTTCTGGTGCCCAATCGCCACGACCGTCTGACCGTGGTAGCGAGCAAGCAGGGTGATCAGCGCCTCGTCGTCGGAGAACGCGCGGTCACCGCGCAGCTCGAAGGCGTCGGTGAAGAGGCGCTCGGCGTAGTCCAGCGTGTACGGGCGGTCGGGATTGCGCGCCAGCTGGACGGCGTCCCAGATGTGCGATTCCTCGGCGCGCGCCTCGAAGCGCTTGCGCAGGCGGCGCACCTCGTCGCTGACCCTAACCATGTCGTCGCCCCCGTCGCAGCCGGCCGAGCAGGCGGTCGATCGGATTGGCCTCGCCCTCGACGATCGTCATCAACGGTTC
>CAJCBN010000188.1 GCA_903960645.1 uncultured Actinomycetes bacterium
CCGTCGCTGATCGACCTGCTCGGACAGGACTCCGATTCCAGCCCGACCGAGACCGTGCAGAAGTCGAACACCGCCGTGCAGAAGGCCGAGGCGGCCGCCAAGGCGACGCCCGAGGACCCGCAGGCCTGGATCACGCTCGCGCAGGCGGAGATCGCGAACGACCAGCTGGACAAGGTGCCGGCCGCGGCGGCGAAGGCCGCCGAGCTCGCGCCCGAGGACGCCGCGGTGCAGTCGACCGTGGCGGACATCTACCTGGCGCAGGCCGCCGCCGCGCTCCAGAAGGCGCAGGCGCTCTACGCCACCGCCCAGGGCGGGGGACTGGTCGATGGTCGCACCGCCGTGCCGCAGCAGGTCATCCCCGGACAGTCGAGCGGGGCCACCCCGTTCCAGACTGCACAGGAGAGCATCTCCAGCGCGAAGCTGGCCGACGTCTCCGCCGAGGTCTCGCCGCTGCAGACGCAGGCCAACGACGCCTACGTGGCGGCCGTCGCAGCGCAGACGACCGTCACCGAGCTCGAGCCGAAGGATCCCGCCGCGTGGTTCCGCCTCGGGCAGATCGCGACTGCGGCCAACGACACGACCGGGGCCATCACCGCCTACGAGAAGTTCGTCAAGCTCGCGCCTGCCGACCCCTTGACCAAGAAGGTCGAAGAGGAGATCAAGCGCCTCAAGGAGTCGCAGCTGCCGCTGCAGACGGGCTAGTCCCGCGCGCTCGGCCGGGCGGGTGGTGCTCGGCGCATCCCGCGCCGATCCTTGGCTAGGATCTGCGACGCGGGCCGTTAGCTCAGCTGGTAGAGCAGGGGACTCTTAATCCCAAGGTCGAAGGTTCGATCCCTTCACGGCCCATCCGCCCCGTTCCGGGCGCGGGTCCCGCGCCACCCACGGGCTGGCACCGACGGCTGACCCGGCCTGCGAGCCTCGGCCAGCGGCCGTACCTGCGCTACGGTGGGCGCGTGGGTCGTCTGCGCCGCGAGCTCTCGTTGAGTTGGTCCGCGGTGCGCGGCTACCCGCTCATCTCTCTGCTGTTCGCCCTCCTGTTCCTCGCCGCGCTCGTGATGGGGGTGCTGGTTGGCGGTCTCCAGCAGTTCGCCGTCGTCGCGGTGGTGGCAGCACTCGGGTCGTGGGCCGTGCTCCGCCTACGCGTGGCGCGCGGACGCCACGGCGCGTCGCGCGCCGGCCGGCGACGTGCCGCGCTGATCACGGTTGCCGCCGTCGGCGTGCTCACGCTGGCCCTCGCCCAGCTCGTGCCGTACGGTCGGGCTCACTCCAATCCGCCGGTCACGGGAGAGCCCGAGTGGGCGACGCCGGAGACACGCGAGCTGATGGAGCAGGCCTGCTTCCAATGCCATTCCAACCTCGTCGAGTACCCCTGGTACTCGGATATCGCACCGATGTCGTGGGCCGTGCAGAGCCACATCAACGGCGGGCGCAGCGAGGTCAACTACTCGGAGTTCGCGACGGATCCGGGCAACGCCGACGAGACGATCGAGGTGCTGCAGGACGGGTCGATGCCGCCGGCCTACTTCACGCGCTTTGGGCGCAACCCCGAGGCGATCCTGAGCGATGCGGAACTCAAGCAGTTGATCGCCGGTCTGCAGGCCACCCCCGGCCTCGCGGGCGAGGACGAGGGCGAGTACGGAGCCGACGAGGACTGACCCGCGTGCACCGGGCGGGCGGGGCCGCCGGGTCGCGGCCTACGCGGTCAGCTCGTGGAAGCGGTCCTTCGCCGGGAGCGTCAGGCACGTCGGCTCGGTCAGCCCCGCGGCAACCCGGGCGAGATCAATCCGCGTCCAGCCCTGATGGGCGAACTGGTTGACGTAGAAGACGCGGTTCGAACAGTCGGCCATGCACGACCACTCCGTCATCTCCCAACCGGCCTGCCCGCCGCTCTCGCCCTGATCGGCGGGTGTCAGCACGGAGCCCGGCGGGATGTCGAAGCCGTTGAGGATGTGGCGGGCGAACTGGACGCCCTCCTCGGCCGTGGCGAAGGCCGGGACGCAGCGCGCGGCCCAGAAGGCGCGGACGAAGCGGTTGGAGGCGAGGAAGCCGCCGGGGATCGACTGCATGCCGCCGCCGGAGCTCGGCGCCTGCAGCGTCATGCCGGGCAGCTCGATCGGGGCGGGCGGCGCGGGGGAGAGGTACGCGTACTCCGCGAGGTGCGCGATCTGCATCGGGAACGGCGGCTCGTTGGTGAGCACCGTCGTCGGGTTGTCGTGGATCATGAGCTCGCCGTTGACCCACTCGACGGCGAGCGAGTGGCCCTGTGCGTCGTGGATGCTGTAGTGCACCATCGGGACTTGGCCGCCATAGGCCGCCATGTGCGGGCCGTGCACGGGCACGGCGGCGAGGGCGGCGCGCACCTCGGTGACGTTCGCGCAGGTCGTCAGCAGGTAGGTGCCGATCTCGTGGCAGGCGACGGCGTGCGCCTCCTGCTCGGGCGTGACCGCGATGTACTCGGCCGAGACGGGGAAGTTGAAGGCCGCGGCGACGAGGCCGGCGTCGTTGACGCCGTCGAGGATGATCTCCAGACCGACGCCGTTCATGCCGACGGCCGCGTGCGTGGTCTCCCACGTCAACCCGCCGACGCCCGGCTGGCCCGCGAGCCCCGTCGCCGTCCGCGTGACCCCCTGCGGGAAGACGATCGGGACGGAGTGCAGCGGGAGCGTGAACTCCAACGTGCGGCCGTAGACGATGTCGCCCTGTGTGCTCCTGATCGTGAACGACGTGCA
>CAJCBN010000189.1 GCA_903960645.1 uncultured Actinomycetes bacterium
GACCCGTCTCGATGGCGATCTGGCTCAGCGCGTGTGGATCCGGATCCCCACGGGGCTGGAGAGGCAATCGCCGCTGATGGCTTCCTGGTCGCCTCCGCACATGGATCCGGATCCGTAGGAGCCCAATCGCCCCCAGAAACAGCTCAGCCCCGGTCAGATGACCGGGGCTGAGACTGGAGGAGAGGAGAGGAGGGTGGAGAGAAAAGCGTTAGACGCGCTTCGAGCGGAGCACCGAGCGGCGCCGCGCACGCACCTCACGAGCCGGTCGCTCGGCATTGACCTGATGGTCGCTGTCGGGGCGGCTGTGGAGGAGAGAGAGTGCTGCGAATGCCTGCATGGTGTGGTGCTCCAGTCGAGACGGAGTGGATTTCCGTTCGTCGTGGGTGTACCCTACCAGAGGATCTTCGGTCTACGCAAGTCAAAACTCGTTAATATTCGGTAACGGAGCCTATGCACCCGATCGATTGGCAGATCATCTCCATTCTGCAAGAGGATGGCAAGACGACGTACGGCGAGCTCGCGAAGCGCGTGGGTCTCTCGCAGGCGGCCGCGCACGAGCGGGTCAAGAAGCTCGAGGCCCGTGGCGTGATCAAGGGCTACCGCGCCGTCGTTGACGCCGACGCGCTGGGCTACGGCGTCGTGGCCTTTGTCTTCGTGGACAACGCGGCCTTCGACGTGCCGGACTTCACCCAGCGCCTCGAGGCGATCCCCAACGTCCTCGAGTGCCATGCCGTCGCTGGTGAGTGGGCCTTCCTGCTGAAGATCCGGGCGGAGAGCACCGCCGATCTGGAGCGGGTGCTGCACCTGATCCGCAAGGTTGACGACGTCAACCGCACCCAGTCCGTGATCGGACTCTCGACGGCGTTCGAGACGACGACGCTGCCGATGCCCGTCGTCGCTGAAGATGGCGAGGAGCCCGCGCAGCTGGCTACGCGCCGCAAGCCCGCCTAGAGCGGCTCCGGCGCGCTGCGACCTGGTCCTGTCGCGGCAGGGTTCTCGCGCCGCGCGATTCTCTGGCGCCGCGAGTTGCGGGCGCCTCCGCGTGCGGATGCGACGAAGGGGTCAGACCCGTTTGTCGCATTCCCGCTCGGGTGCCTGTGGATAGCTCGTGTGTGTGCAGCGGTCAATGCGACGAACGGGTCTGACCCCTTCGTCGCATCCAGACAGCAGCGCTCGCACCGAACCCGTCTCGCCGGCGCAGGGGCAGAACAGCTAGAGGTCGCTGCGGAGCTCGCGGCGGGTGATCTTCCCGTCGCGGATTCCGAAGGCCTTCAGCTCCGGCGGCTCGGAGCCGAAGCTGACGATCAGGTAGGCCGGGTCTGGCCACATGGCGATGTCCACGTCGCTGCGCGACGGGAAGGCCGGGCTGGAGACGTGGCTGTGGTAGATCGCGGCGATGCAGTCTTCGGGGTCGTCGTCGGGATAGAGGGCGGCGATCTCCTGAAACAGGATCCGGTGCAGGTCCGCCGCGTCGATGTTGTAGAAAAACGGACTGGGCTCGCCGTTCACGGCGGGGAAGAAGTGCTCGGCGTGGCCGTCCCGGCCGGCGAGGATGCCGCAGGCCTCATTCGGTAGCCCGGCGCGCGCGTGGGCGACAACCTGCTCCTGCAGCGCCCGCGGGAGGATCAGCGGGCCGTCGCCTACCACCAGAGCCTGGTCTCCAGCGTCTCCTCGAGGACGGCCTCGTCCTGCTCGGTGAACAGGTTGGCGGAGGCGTAGCGGGCGCCGCCGTCGGCGAAGACGGTGACGACGTTCTGCTCCGGCTCCATCTGGCTGGCGACCTGGCGCGCGACGTGCATCGCCGCGCCGCACGAGACACCGACCCAGATTCCCTCGTGGGTGAGCAGATCGCGCATCGCCTTCACCGACTCGAGGTTGGTGACCAGCATCTTGCGATCGAGCTGAGTGATGTCGAGGATCTCCGGCGTGTAGCCGTCCTCCAGCGAGCGCAGGCCCATCACGGCCTCCCCCTGCAGCGGCTCGGCCGCGATGATCTGCACGTCGGGGTTCGCCTCGCGCAGCGCGCGTCCGGTGCCCATCAGCGTGCCGCCGGTACCGAGGCCGGCCACGAAGGCATCGACCTTGCCGTCGAGCGCCTCGATGATCTCGGGGCCCGTGGTGCGGTAGTGCGCGTTCGGGTTCTCGGCGTTGGCGTACTGGAACGGCATGTAGAGACTGGGGTCAGCGGCGGCCAGCTCGCGGGCCAGCGCGACGCCGCCGTTCGAGCCGAGCTCGCCGGGTGAGAACACAATCTCGGCGCCGTACATCGAGATCTGCTCGACGCGCTCGGTCGTGGCGGACTCGGGCATGACCGCGCGGAAGCGGTAGCCCTTGACCGCGCAGATCATCGCCAGC
>CAJCBN010000190.1 GCA_903960645.1 uncultured Actinomycetes bacterium
CCGGCCTCCGGGTCCAGATCGACGCGCGCGGCGAGTCGGTCGGCAAGCGCATCGCCGAAGCGGAGACGCAGAAGGTGCCCGCGATACTCGTGATCGGCGACCGTGAGGCCGAGGCGGGGGCGGTGGCGCTGCGCCGCCACGGCCGCGTCGACCTCGGCACCCTGGCGCTCGACGCGGTCATCGACACGCTGGTGACGGAGCGAGACGCACGCACGGTCTACAGCGCCCCGTGAGGCCCGTCGACCCGATCGATCCCGTAGCGGGGCAAATGCCTGTGCCACAATGGGCTCAGCGGGACGGTCGTGCGCCACGGGCGTGCTACCATCGCCCGCGTCGGCCACTTCGCCGTCCTTCCACCGAACGGAGCACTTCACCCTTGCGCACGGAGCATCAGTCTTGAGGCCACGCCGCGGATACGACCGCCCCCCTGAGGAGCCGCGTACCCGCATCAACGAGGCCATTCGTGTACCGCAGGTGCGCCTGATCGGCGCAGATGGTGAGCAGATCGGGGTCAAGGACCGCGACGACGCGCTCGAATTCGCCTGGAACCAGAACCTCGACCTCGTCGAGGTCGCCGCCGACGCGCGCCCGCCTGTCTGCCGCGTGATGGACTACTCGAAGTACAAGTACGAACAGGAGCAGAAGGCGAAGCTGGCGCGCAAGCACCAGAACGTCATCGTGATCAAGGAGATCAAGCTCCGCCCGAAGGTGGGCGTCCACGATTACGAGACCAAGAAGGGCCACGTCGTCCGGTTTCTGAAGAACCACGACAAGGTCAAGGTCACCATCATGTTCCGCGGACGCGAGATGACGCACCCCGAAAAGGGACGCGAATTGCTGCTCCGCCTGGCCGCCGATCTCAAGGAAATCGCGGTCATCGAGTCGGAACCGCTACAAGATGGACGAAATATGGTCATGATGCTCGCACCGTCGAAGCAACTCCTCAAGGAGGATGCTGCCGAGGCGGCCGCCAAGGACGCCGATGGGGCGCCGGAAGCGGGTGGGGAAGCGAGTCCTGCGGATGGCGCAACGCCTGCCGCGGCAGCAGATGAAGCACGTACCGCGGACGGCGACGCGCCGGCCTCGGAAGTGGAAGTGCCCACCGCGGAGGCCGAAGCGCCCACCGCGGAGGCTGAAGAACCTGCGACCACCTCGTAGGGACAAAGGAAACGTCATGCCGAAGGTCAAGACCAACTCCAGTGCCAAGAAGCGGATGAAGGTGTCCAGCAATGGAACCATCACGCGCCGCAAGGCGAATGAGGCCCACCTGCGGGGCAAGATGTCGGCCAAGCGCCGCCGCCAGCTCAGCCAGGACCAGCCGATGGCCAAGGCCGACTACCCGGAGGCGCTGCGCCTCCTCGGAAAGCGCTAGGGTTCCGGCATGACTCGCGTCAAGCGTTCTATCCATGCGCAGAAGAAGCGCCGCAAGGTCCTCGAAGAGGCGTCCGGCTATTGGGGCTTGAAGTCCAAGCTCTACCGCCAGGCCAAGATGCAGGTTGCCCGTTCCGGCAACTACGCCTACCGTGACCGCCGCGTCCGCAAGCGCGACTTCCGCTCCCTCTGGATCGTCCGCATCAACGCGGGCGCCCGCCAGCACGAGCTCTCGTACTCGCAGTTCATGCACGGCCTCAAGCTGGCCGGCGTGACGGCGGATCGCAAGATCCTCGCGGATCTCGCGCTCAACGAGCCCGCCACGTTCGGCGTGCTCGCCGAGCAGGCGAAGTCCGCGCTCGCCGCGTAGGCAGCGCCTCTGATGGAAACCATCCGCAGCGCGCGGAATCCGCGGCTGCAGCGCGTGCGCTCGCTCGTGCGCACGTCCGCGCGGCGCGATGCCGCCCTGTTCGTGATCGAGGGCGAGGATCTCGTCGCGGCGGCGATCCAGGCTGGCTGCGTCTTCGCAGATCTGCTCGTGCGCGACGAGACGCCCTGGCCG
The DNA here is from genome assembly GCA_903960645.1 of uncultured Actinomycetes bacterium. GTDB lineage: Bacteria > Actinomycetota > Thermoleophilia > Gaiellales > F1-60-MAGs149 > F1-60-MAGs149. The sequence goes on from CAJCBN010000190.1 coordinate 1,934, forward strand.
CAGGGCGCCGGCCTCACGCCGCTCGTCGTTCAGGGTGACGTGCTCGACGGCATCTCGGCGCTCGGCTCGGGTACCCGGCAGATCGGCGTGGTGCGTACCAACTCGCTGCCGCAGTCACCGGCGACCCTGGCGGGCCTCGCCGTCGCGCTCTGCGGCGTGGGTGATCCGGGCAACGTCGGCACGTTGCTGCGCTCCGCCGCGGCCTTCGACGCCGAGGCGATGGTCCTGGGCTCGCCCTCTGC
>CAJCBN010000191.1 GCA_903960645.1 uncultured Actinomycetes bacterium
AGTCCTGCTCGCGCAGAGCGGCCCACGCGCCGACGATGCCGTCGAGAAGCTCGTCGAGCTTGGCGTGGCCGAGATCGGCCCGTTGCTCGCCGCCGGTCGCCGCCGCGAGGCACGCACCGACCGCTGGGAGCGCATCGCGGCAGGCGCTGCGGCGCAGGCCAAGCTCCCGCAGATTCCGACCATCCTTGATTCCGTTGACTACGCCAGCGCGCTGGCGCCGGGCGCGATCGTGTGCTCGCACGAGGAGTACGACACGCCGCTCGCCGACGCGCTCGCCGCGACCGCGCCGCCGTTTGCGTTGCTGATCGGCCCAGAGGTCGGTTTCAGCGCCGACGAGCTCGCCCAGGCGCGCGCCGCGTCGTGCCCGATCGTCACGCTCGGTGCCACGGTGCTGCGCACCGAGACCGCGGCAATCGTCGCCGCCGCGCTCGTGCGCGCGCGGCTCGCCGACGCGTCCGGGTAGCTCAGGAGCAGCGTCGACGGGCTGGCGCCCGCGTGTCATGCCGGCCCGGCCGAGGGCTCTCGAGTGGCGGAGTCACGTGGACGCCGCAGCGCGCGCTACGCCATGGCAACGCGGGCGCGGAGGATCGCGCCGCCGAAGGTACCCTGCTCGAGGCGCCAACGGCCGCCCGTCGACTCGTTGAGGACGGCCGCGCCCATTCCCGGTGCACCGCCCCGCGGCCCGACGCCATCGTCCTCGACCTCGATCTCGACGTCGAAGCCGTCGCGGGAGATCCGGATCCTCGCCGTGCTCGCATGCCCGTGTACGACCGCATTCGCGAGGCACTCCCTGATGGTGTCCGCGATGCGTGGATCGTTCGGCGGATCACCATCGGGGAGGTCCCACTCGATGTGTAGGAGGCCCCGCCATTCGGCGGCGATGCGGTCGCGCGGATCGCCGGTGGCTACGTTCGTCTCCGGCGAGATCCGGCGTGCGAGCGTCGTGCGCGCCATCGCGATCGCCTCCTCGAGTGCGACGGGATCCTCGCGCGCCACGGCGTCCTGGATGGCGTAGCTCGCGGCGACGAGGCCCGGCTGGACCGAGCTGTGGAGATGCTCTCCGATCTCACGCAGCAGCGCATCGCGCGCCTGTTCGGCGGCGAGTCGCTCGATCTCGGCGGTGCGCACGGGCTCTTGGAGCTCCCGCAACGCTGCCTCGCTGCCGCGGTCGATGGCACGCGTCATCTTCGTGATGATCACGAGCGTCAGGAGCGCCGCGGCGAGCAGCGGCCAGATCAGCAGCGGCGCGCGCAGGACGAACACGGTGTTGAGCACGACGATGATCGGGAGCGTCGCTGCGGCCGTAGTGGCGAGCGTGAGGATCGTCACGTGGCGCGGGTGGCGCGTGATCAGCCGTCGTCCGAGGGGGAATAGGAGGGCGATGGCGGCGGCGCCGATACTCGCGGAGATCACCGCGCCGAGCGGCCCGTGGATGATGAAGATCCGTGGGAAGATCAAGAGGGGGAACACGATGATCGGAAACAGGACGGGAAGCGGACGGTTGCGGAGCTCGGCGCGGAGCGCCGCGCGGATCGAGGCGCGCGGATGCGTTCGCGGTGGACGATCCATGAGCGAGTGCGCGGCTGGTCGCACACTGCTACGAGCGGCGGCGAGCAGTGCGGTTGCGACCTCGTCCGGGCGGGAGTCATCGCGCTCGAGGACGGTGCGTGCCCTGTCGACGTCGCGCTGTACGGCGACGAGGGCGACATCGCGGAGTGCGTCGAGGGCGCCGACTGCGCGCATGCGCTGGGCCTCCTTGGCGGCCGCGAGATCGATCAGCCGCGCCCGCTCCTGGGCGTACCATTCGCGCGTCGCGTTCACGTAGGCGATCAGCGGCAGGATCAGCGACGACCACGCCACCGCGGCGATGAAGCTCAGCACGATGTCGGCCGTCGTCGGTAGTTCGCCGCTCGCACGCGTGAAGCCAAAGGCAATTGTCAGCCGGAGAACGGAGAGCGATGCGCTGAGGGCGAACACCCACCAGATCGGCACCGGCCTCGTGCGGCGGTGCCGGAAGATCGTGCGGTCCGCGATTGCCAGATACGCGACGATCGCGACGGCGGTCACGGCGAACTGTGCCAGCTGCGACGTGGTCGCGCCGAACGCGTCAACCCGGGCGCCGATTCCCTGGATAAGGGTCAGAACGGCGAGCAGCAGCAGCGCAATCCCATAGGCGCTTCGGGAGATCGCCCAGCGTCCACCGACGCGCTCGCGGAGGCTAGGTGGGGCGAGCGGACGCTGAGGCACCGGATCCCGCCATCGCGTAGTAGGTGCGGGCGATCTCGACGCGCGCGTTGCGCGAGCGGTCGGCTTCGATCCCGAGCTGCTTCAGGATCCGCGACACCGTGACCTCGACGGATTTCTCCGTGACGAACCGGCGCTCGGCGATCTCGGCGTTCGAAAGTCCCTCGGCGATCAGCCGCATGGTCTCGATGTGCGTGTCCGTCAGGGGTTGGCGTTCGAGCGTCTGATCCGGGAGGTTCGGCGCGCTGCCCCGTAGTGCGGCGCGCACTACGGCCGAGCGAAGGACGTCGAGATCGTGGATCGACTGCTTCATGACATAGTCCGTCCCCGGCGGAAGCTGCGACAGCTTCGTGCCCACGAGACGTGGGTCGCTGTACGACGTGAGCACGACGATGCCCAGCGAGGGGCGCTCGCGCCGCAGAGCGTGCGCAAGCACCGCGCCTGTCGGACCGGCACCAAGGTCGAGATCGGAGAGCAGGACGTCGAACGGGGTGTCGGCTGCGATGTCCATCGCCTGTGCCGCGCTCTCAGCGACTCCGACGATCCGCGACCAGTCGCCCGTCAGCGCGGTGCTCAGCGCGGTGCGGAGCAGTGGATCGTCTTCGACGAGGAGGATGCGGACGGTGTCCGGGAGCGCAAATGGGTGGGCGGCCACAGCTGAATCGTACGAGGGAACGGCGGTATGCGCGCGTAGGGGCAGCACCTCAATCGCTGCATCCGCGTCGTGGGCGGATCCACGCCGCCGGGCCCCGCTGCGCACGGCATCCGCTCCGCCCTACCGTCGCAGGCGCGGTGCTGGCGCCACTGCGGCTATCCTCGGGGCCATGATCGAACAGGTCGAAGCAGAACTCCGCGAGGCGCGGCTCGCCCGGGACAGCGAGCAGGTCGGTGCGCTGACCATGCTGCTGGCCGCCCTCAAGGACGCCGAGAAGGCGAACGGTGGCACGCTCGACGATGCCGGCGCCGTCCAGGTGATGACGCGCGAGCGCAAG
>CAJCBN010000192.1 GCA_903960645.1 uncultured Actinomycetes bacterium
AAACTCCCACGTCTCCGGGTTGACGGCGAGGACGCACTCGCCAATGCGGCCGCGCATCGCATCCATGCGCACGCGCTCACCCGTGTCGGGCAGGAACACGAGGCTATCGCCCGTCAGGCAACCCGATTCACGAAGGTCCGACAGCAGCGGACGCTTGTCGGTGCGCGACTCCACGCCGCGCGAGAGCTGGGACAGCGCGATCACCGGCACGTTGAGATCTCGGGCGAGCACCTTCAGCTGGCGCGAGATCTGGCTGATCTCCTGCACGCGGTTCTCCTCGTGCGAGCCGGAGCTCATCAGCTGCAGGTAGTCGATCATGATCAACCCGAGGTTCGGCTCCTTCATCTTCAGGCGCCGCGCCTTCGAGCGGATCTCCATCAGGTTGATGCCGGCCGTGTCGTCCACGTAGATCGGCGCGTCGGAGAGGCGATTGCAGGCGTCCTGGATGCGGATCCAGTCCTCCTCGCGCACGTCGCCGCTGCGCATGCGCGTGGAGTCGACACGGGCCTCGGTCGCGATGAAGCGCTGGGCGATCTCGCTGCTCGACATCTCGAGGCTGAAGACGACGACGGGCAGGCGCGCGTTGACGCCCAGGTGTCGCGCGATGCCGAGCGCGAGCGATGTCTTGCCCATCGCGGGGCGTGCGGCGAGGATGATCAGGTTCGAGTTCTGGAAGCCCGAGGTGATCTTGTCGAGGTCGCGCAGGCCCGACGAGGCACCGGTCAGGCCCTTCTGCTCGGAGGCGGCGGAGATGCGGTCGATCTCCTCGCCGAGCAGGCCACCGATCGGGACGATCTCGCTCGTCGTGCGCGACTGCGCGACGTCGAAGATGGCGGACTCGGCACGATCGAGGATGTCGCGCACGTCGCCTTGGCGCGCGTAGCCCAGCTCGGCGATCTCGAGGCCGGCGGCGGCGACCCGTCGCAGCAGCGAGAGGTCGCGGACGATCTGCGCGTGGCTCTTGACGTTGGCGGCGACCGTCACGCTCGACGACAGGCCGAAGATGAAGCCACGACCACCGACCTGTTCAAGCGCGCCCATGCGCTCGAGCTCGTCGGAGACGGTGACGGCATCGATCGGCTCGCTACGTGCGAGCAGTGCGATGATCGCGCGGTACACCGTGCCGTGCGCCTCGCGGTAGAACTCACCCGGATCCGAGATGATCTCCGAGGCCGTCAGCACGGCCTGATCGTTGATCATCATCGCGCCGAGGACTGCCTCCTCGGCGTCGAGATCCTGCGGCGGGAGGTTGGCTCCCTCGGGCGCGGGCGTCATCCCGCTGCCCCGCTACTCGTCCGTCTCAGCCGCGACGTCGTCGGCGGCAGGTGCCTCGACGACCTCGACGGCCTCGACCTCGACCACGGCCTCGACCACGGGGGCCTCATCCATCTCGAAGCCCTCAGCCGCGACCACCTGCGTCTTGACGGCGGCACGGACGTCGGTGAAGACGTCGATCTCGACGAGATACGCGCCGACGGCCTTGATCGGCTCCTCGAGGCGGATCTTGCGACGGTCGACGCGGATCTTGCGCGTGCGCCAGATCTCGTCGGCCAGGTCGGCGGCGGTGACGGAGCCGTACAGACGGCCGTCCGGACCGGAGCGCATCGGGATCGTGAGCACGGTCTTCGTCAGCGTGGCGGAGATCGTCTGCGCCTGCTCGGCGGTACGGGCCTCCTGCGCGGCGCGCGTGGCCGCGAGCTTCTCGACCTCGGCAACGCGTGCCGTCGTCGCCTCCTCGGCCAGCTTGCGCGGAACGAGGTAGTTGCGGAGGTATCCGCGGGAGACGGCGACGATGTCGCCGCGATGCCCGAGGTGCTCGACGTCGTCGAGCAGAATCGCCTTGCGGTTTCCGGTGCGTGCCATCAGTCGTCCTCGCCGATCAGAAGGGAATGTCGTCATCCTGGGCGGCGGCTCCGCCGGACCAGGCATCAGGGATATCAGCTGCCGGCGCAGGCGCCGCAGCCGGTGCGGACCACTCGCCGCCGCCGCCACCACCAGAACCACCGGAGCCGCCCTCGCGGGGGCCGATGAACTGGACCGTGTCGGCGATGACCTCGACGCGCTCGCGCTTGCCGGAGCCGTCCTTGGCCTCGTACTCGCTCCAGGACAGGCGACCATCGACCGCCACCTGGCGGCCCTTGGCAAGGAAGCGTGCGACGTTGTCGGCCTGCGCGCCGAAGGTCGTGACGTTGAAGTAGTTGGGCTCTTCGACCCACTCGCCCGTATCGCCCTTCTTGCGGCGATTGTTGACGGCAATGCGGATCGTGCAGACCGACAGGCCGCTACCCGTCGAGCGAAGCTCGGGGTCGCGGGTCAGGTTGCCGACGAGGATGACTCGGTTGATGTTCGCCATGGTGGGGTGACCTTTCTGCGGGCGGGTATCCGGGAGTCGATCATCACCGGTGTTGCGTTACGCGGAGCCTACGGACTCGCGCACGAAACAGCCAGTTCAGACTCAGGATCCGGCCGCAGCCTCCGCCTTCCGCGCGGGACGCGCCTGATGGACGGCCTTGTGACGCAGAACCTCGTCGGTGATCGAGAGGACGCGCTCGGCCTCGTTGAGCGACGCGGGATCCGACGTGAAGCGGATCACCCAGTAGTCGCCCTCTTCGCGCTTCTTGATCGGGAAGGTGAGCTTGCGACGACCCCAGGGGTCGATCGCGTCCCACGTGCCGCCGCCACCGAGGATGATGTCGCGCACGCGGTGGACGACCTCTTCCTGGCGTGCCTCATCCACTTCGGGATCGAGGATCAGCATGAATTCGTAGGCGGTCACTTGTTGACAGGTCCTTCGTGTGGGTCACGCATCGCCACGGCGACGCACGGCGGAAAGCCGCGCGGGAGAAGATAGCAGCGGTTCGGATGCGGGGCGACGGACGTCCGCCGTGGCGCTACGCTGCGCACCATGCGAAACGCCAAACTGATCACCGGTGCCGCCGCCGGCGCGGCCCTCCTTGTGGCCGCCGGCGCGGCCGCCGCACCGCGCGTCTGGCGGCGCCTGCGGCGTGGCTCCGCCGACGAGGAGGTCTTCACCGACACCTTCGAGAGCGACTACGCCGGCCCCCCTGCCGACGGCCTTGGCGACCCCGAAACGCCCGTCGATGAGGAGGCCAACGCGGCGCTGCGCGAAGAGTTGCGCGCGAAGGTCAGCGATCTCGGCGCCCAGTCGGTCGAGCCCGTCGCCCCGGTCGCGGTGCCCGTCGAGCCGGACCTGATCGTCGAGGGCGTGCCGGGAGCGGACCCGGCGGCCGACGCCGCCCGCGCCCGCCTGCGTCAGAAGGCCGCAGACGCGACGGAGTCGTTCCGCAGCTGACGCGACTGACCAGAGGGGTCAGGGCCCATTGCTCACA
>CAJCBN010000193.1 GCA_903960645.1 uncultured Actinomycetes bacterium
CCGACTGCTCAATGGCCACGCGCCCGTCGCCTTCGAGGACGGCGCCCAGACCCGCGACTTCGTGCACGTCACCGACGTGGCCCGCGCCTTCCACCTGGCCGTCGAGTCCGATGCCGACGGCGCCGCACTGAACGTCTGCACCGGCGAGCCCTCCAGCGTCGTTGACGTCGCGCAGGGCCTCGCCACGGGCCTCGGCCTCGCGATCGAGCCGGAGATCGTCGGCAAGTACCGCGCCGGTGACATCCGCCACTGCATCGGCGACCCCAGCCGCGCCGCCGAGCTGCTCGGCTTCCGCGCCGAGGTCGAGGTCGGCTCGGGCCTCGGCCAGCTGGCCACGTGGCTCGCCGGCCAGGAGGCCGACGATCGGGTCGAGCAGGCCATGGACGAGTTGCGCCAGCGGGGTCTCGAGCGGTGAGCGCCAAGCTCGCCGTCGCCATCGTCGCCCACAGCAACCGCGAGCTCCTGCTGGAGGCGCTCGCGGCCCTGACCGATTCCGGCCGTCCCGCCGTGGAGCACACCCTCCACGTGCTCGACAACGCCTCCGAGGACGGCACCTGCGCTGCCGTGCGCGAGCACTTCCCCGCTGTCGAGCTGATCCAGCAGGACTTCCGCGACGGCTTCGGCGCCAACCACAACCGGTTGCTGGCCCGCAGCGCGGCGCCGTACCACCTCCTGCTCAACGACGACGCCACGGTCGAACCAGGGGCGGTCGACGCCCTCGTGGCGTACCTCGATGCCCACCCCGAGGTCGCCGTCGCCGCACCGCGGATCGTCTACCCCGACGGCCGCCACCAGCCGTCGGCCTTTCGCTTTCCCGACCCCGGGACGTGCCTCCGCAGTCTCGCCACGCTCGGGCAGGCCGGCATCGAGCAGCACGTCACCGGCACCCCGGCCGCGGTCGACTGGGCCAGCGGCTGCGCGCTCATGCTGCGCCGCTCCGCGCTGGAGCTGACGGGGCCCTTCGACGAGGGCTTCTACATGTTCTCGGAGGAGACCGACCTGCAGAAGCGCCTGTCCGATCGCTGGTTCCAGACACACGTCGTCCCGCACGCGACGATTCGTCACCACGTACGCGCCTCGACCGCCGCCGACCCGTCGCGGCGCATCGTCGAGTTCTGGCGCAGCCGTCGCCGCTACTGGGCCAAGCACCATCCCGGCGCCTCCGGCGATGCCGCGCGCATGGCGCTGGCCGGCCAGTACGCGGCGCTGTCGGGCCTCTCGCGCCTGGCGACACTGCCGGGACCGCTACGCCGTCTCGCCCCGAGCCTGCCGCGCGTCGAGCTCGACGTGCACGTGCAGAACGCGCTGCACGGACCGACCGGCCCGGGCCTGCGCGAGAGCGCCGACGACTGGAACGCCGCCCACGGAGTGCATCGGTGAAGGAGGCGGTGCAGCTCGCGATCGGCGGCGCCCCCGCGATCGGAGCCCGCGCCTCCGCGACCCTGACCGATCTGCTCGCGTCAAGCGGCGTGCAGGTGGTGCGCACCGGCAGCGTCGTGCTCGAGTGGCCGAACGCCGCGCTGCCCTTCGACGCGGCCGCGTGGGCGGCGGACCTGCCGGCGGAGGCGGATCCGCTCGCCTTCGCCTTCCGCCACCTGACCGGCCGCGGGTCGCAGGACCCGTGGGCGACGCCCGTCGATCCGATCCGCGCGCAGGTCGCCGACTGGATCCGCGCCGAGCGGCTGCGCAGCACACCGCCGTGGCCCGAGGGCGCGACCTGCGCCATCGCGCTCGTCCACGAGGCCCGTCCCATGGCGCAGCCGCGCGGCGGGCTGCGCAGCCGCCTCGCGCGTGCTCCCAAGGAATTGCCGCTGGCCCCCTACGAGCGCCTTGCCGCCGTCGAGCGCGCGCACCGCGTGCAGTCGGCGCTGCGCTCGATCGATCTGCTCGAGCCCACCGAGCAGGCGCAGGTGCGCGCACTCGGCTTCGCGCTCGACACGCCGGCGGGTGTCCAGATCGCGCCGCGCCCGGGCTTTCGCCGCGGGACGGCCTTCCCGACCCGCGGCTACGACGCGGCTGCGGAGCGCGCGGCCGAATGGATCGAGCTCCCCCTGCTGGGCGACACGGCCGACCCGGGACTCTCGACCCTGCTCGACGTCGGTGGTGCCGCCGCGCTGGGCATCCGCGTCGAGCGGTTTGCCGGCGAGCACGCCGAGGCGGAGGCCGTTCTCTACGACGAGCTGCTGTCGCGTCTGCACGGTCTCGGCGCGTGGCTGACCACGCCGCAGGAGCTGCTACGGCGCCTGTACGCCTGAGCCGGGTCGGCGGGGCGTCAGCCCTGCTCGAGCGGCGCCATCGTCAACCCGCGCTCGCTCAACTGCTCGTGGTAGAGCTCGGCCAGTTCCTGGTGCCCCGTCCAGACGATCGCCTGCCCCGACTTGTGGATGCGGTTGGCGAAGGCCATGCCCTTGGCGTAGTCGACGCCGGGGAGCACGCTCGCCAGCGTGCGGGCCACGCCCTCGAACGTGTTGTGGTCGTCGTTGAGGACGATCACGCGCCAGGGCGGGCCGAGGTCGGTGCTCCCGCCGGTGCCGCGACGCTCGACCACGTCGGGGGAGACGCTCACCCGGCCGTCTCGTCGAACGTCGCAATCAGCGCCTCGGCCACGACGCGCATCGTGCGGCCCGTCTTCTGGCTCGCCGCCCGGATCCGGCGGAAGGCCTCGGCCTCGTCGATGCCGTCCTTCTGCATCAGGATGCCCTTGGCGCGCTCGACCGCCTTGCGGGAGGCGAGGGCCTCGGCAAGATCGGCCGCCTCCTCGCGCAGCGCCGACAGCTCCTCGAAGCGGGCGCGCGCGGTGTCGAGCGCCGGCAGCAGGTCGACCTCCCGGAAGGGCTTGACGAGGTAGGCGTAGGCCCCGGCCTCCGAGGCGCGCAGGACGAGGTCCTGCTCCGCGTAGGCCGTCAGCATCACGATCGGCACCGGCCTGCGGTCTGTGATGGCGCGTGCCGCGTCGATGCCGTCCATGTGCGGCATGCGCACGTCCATCACGATCAGGTCGGGGTCGTGTTCCGCGGCGAGCGCTACCGCCTCCTCGCCATCGCGAGCCTCGGCGACGACCTCGTGACCTGCCTTCTCGAGCAGCGTGCGGACGTCGAGGCGGATGATCGTCTCGTCCTCGGCGATCAGGATCCTCATGTGGTGCTCCACGTGAGGCGGGCGCGCACGCCCGGCGCGGCGTCCTCGAGCAGCAGCTCGCCGCGCAGCTGATCCGTGGCGAGCGCCAAGGCGATCTTCAGGCCGAGCGAGCGCTCGGGGTCGAAGCCGTCGGGCAGCCCCGGCCCCCGATCGACGACGACCAACTCGATCGTGTTCCCCTGCTGCGCGAGCGAGACGCGGACGTCGCCGCCGCCGTGCTCGTGGGCGTTGGCGTAGAGCTCGGAGAAGATCAGGGCGACCGCGGTGGCCGTGTCGCCCGGCACCTCGACGTGGGCCAGCTCCTCGGCGGCGGCCGGCGTGCCGAGCCCGTGGCCGAGCATGGCCGAGACGCGCCGAATCAGGTCGCTGAGATCGACATCGCCCTCGCGACTCGCGGTCAGCAGGTCGTGGACCTCGGCGATCGACAGGATGCGGTCGACCGAGTCGGCCAGCGCGCGCTGGGGATCGGCACCGCTGGCGCGCAGGCGCAGCAGCGAGGCGACGGTCTGGAGGTTGTTCTTGACGCGGTGGTGGATCTCCTGGGCGACGATGCCGCGCATCACGCCACGGCTCGACTCCACGGCGGTGGCCGCCTGGTTCGCGACGGAGCGCAGCAGCATCCGCTCCTCGCTGGTGAACGGCCGCCGGCTCGGCGTGGTCGCGACGAGCGCGCCAACGCGACGGGCCTTCCACAGCAGCGGCAGCGCGAACACGCCATCGTCGTCGAGCGGCGCGGTCTCTGCGAGCGCCACGAGCTCGCCGTCCGCAGGGCCGTCCGCCGACGAGCGGCTCGCGAGTGTCGTCCCCTCAGGGCCATCAACGATCAGCGCGCACACCTCCGCGTGCGCAGCCTTCGCGGCTGCCTCGGCGATGTGCGCGAGCGCCTCCTCCAGGTAGAGCGACTCGGCCACGGCCTGCGAGATGCTGCCGAGCGCCTCGAGCTCGGCGACGCGGCGCTGCGAGCGCTCGTAGAGACGCGCGTTCTCGATCGCCTGCGCAACCTGCCGCGCGATCGTCTCGAGGAGCTCGATCTCGTCCGGGTGGTACTCGCGCGGTGCAACCGTGCGCACGTTCATCGCGCCGGCCAGGCGTTCGCGGCGATCGAGGATCGGGACGGCGAGCAACGACTGGAAGCGCCGCTCCGGCAGGTTGGGGAACTCCTTGAAGCGCGGATCGAGGTGGGCCTCGGCAGCGATCGCCACCGGCTCACGCGTCGCGGCCGCCCAGCCGGTCAACCCCTCGCCGACCGCCATCCGCGGTGGACCCGCGGTGGCCTCGACGTGCGTACCGTGGACCGCCTGTAGGACGAGCTCGTTCGTCGTCTCGTCGTAGACGTAGACGAAGCAGGCGTCGGTGCCGAAGGCGCGGGCCACCGCGACGGCCACCGCATCGGCAACCTCGGCGAGGTCGAGCGAGCTCGTGACAGCCTCAACCGTCTCGGAGAGCAGGCCGAGATGGCGGGCTGCGCGCGACGTGGATGTGGTCTCGGATTCACTCATGCCGAACCGCGCCGACGGTAGCACGGTGCTCGAGCCGGGCCCGGCGCTCAGGCCGCGAACGGCAGGTCCAGCGTGTCCTCGGCGAAGGCCACGGCCCGCTGCGGCAGGTAGGGCCGCCAGCCCGCCGGGATCGTCTGCGTGCCGAGCGTCAGGTAGAGGTCAGGATGCGGAGCCCGCGGTGGGCGCCGCAGCGGCATGCCTGCCTCGTGCGGCAGACGGTCGCTCTTTCTGAGGTTGCAGGGCGAGCAGGCCGTGACGACGTTGGCCCAGCTTGACGCCCCACCGCGCGACCGCGGCACGACGTGGTCGAGCGTCAGGCGGGCGCGGCTGCCGCAGTACTGGCAGGCGTGCAGATCACGGGCGAAGAGCGCGCGCCGGGTGATCCGGCGCGAGGTGAAGCGCGGGACCCGCACGTACGCCACGAGCCGGATCACGACCGGATGCGGCAGCGTGGTCGAGGGCGAGCGGATCTCCCGGGTGGGATCGGCCTCCAGCACCTCGGCTTTGCGCGACAGGATCAGGCTGCAGGCGCGCCACACGCTCGTGACGTTGAGCGGTTCGTACGTCGCGTTCAGGACGAG
>CAJCBN010000194.1 GCA_903960645.1 uncultured Actinomycetes bacterium
ACGCTCGGCACCTCCCACGAGGTCGAGGAGGCGCTGTTCGCCGCCGCGCCCGGAGCCCGCCTGCGCGTCGCCGCCATGGAGGCCGAGCTGGCGGCGCTCGGATCGGGCGACGACGACACCGAGCTCGACCTACCGATCTCCGTCTACGGCGGCGGCTAGGATCAGCCGCGTGAGCGAAGCGGTTCGCATCCTCGTCGTCCAGAACGACGACGACAAGCACGCCGGGCGCATCGGCCTGGCGATGGAGGCCGCCGGCGCCGAGCTGACGATCGCGATGGCGTACGGCCCGATCCCAAGCGCCGCCGACTTCGACGGGCTGGTGGTGCTGCCCGGGCTCGGCGATCCGGTCGATGACGAGCAGGCGATCCACGATGCGCGCGACGCGATCATCGAGGCGAAGGCGCTCCAACGTCCTGTCCTGGGTGTCTGTCTGGGCGGCCAGCTGCTCGCCCAGTCGGCCGGCGCTGAGATCTACCGATCCGCGCCCGAGCTCGGCATTCACCCCGTCCGCACCACGCCGGCCGCGCAGGACGACCCGCTCTTCACGGGCATCCCCACCGAGTACGAGAGCTTCCACGCGCACGCGTTCGCCTTCCGCCCGGTCGAGGGCGCGACGGTCCTGATCGAGAGCGACGCCTGCTGCCAGGCCATGCGCATCGGCGACCGCAGCTGGGCGCTGCAGCTGCACCCCGAGATGACGCGCGAGGGCCTGCACACCGTGGCCCGCGGCATCGAGTTCGATTTCGACGGCGGCATCCTGCCCGAGACCGCGGTGTTCTTCCGCGAGGCCGGCGTCGATCCGGTCCGCCTGCGCGAGCAGGCCGACGAGCTCGACGGGCTGCATACGGCGATCGCCGCGCAGATCGGCCGGGGCTTCGTCGAGGCCTGCCTCAGCGCCCGCGCCGAGCGCGACGCCTGAGCTCCCACCACGTCCGACGCATCGTCCGACAGCCGTTCGTCGAAGCGTCGGCTGTCCCCGCACCGTGCGGACACGACATCCGCGCGGTTGTGGAGTCCTCCCTACGCGATCGCGTCGAGGTTGAGCCGCACGTAGTCGGCCTCGAACGGCTCGGGTAGACGTCCGAGGATCTCGCCGAGGAAGGCGTCGTGCCGATCGGCGGGTAGGCGTTCCATCGCTCCGCCAAGGATCACCGTGCCGAGGAAGACCGGCGGCTCGGGCGGATTGACCGGAGCGTCCTGCAGCCAGCAGGTCGACTCCGCAAACCCGGCGGCCCGCAGCAACTCCTCCGTCTCCGGTGCGTCGGCGAACCGATGCGGATCGACATAGCCCTCGAACCACGGCGCCCAGGCCGGCTCTGCCATGACGGCGTAGGACGCTCGCAGCACGGTCGCGATGTTGCCCTTGCCGCCGCACTGCGCCACGAGCTGGCCGCCGGGACGGAGCACGGCGTGCAGGCGCTCAAACAGGCGCGCATGATCGGTGATCCAGTGGAAGGTGGCGGTCGAGATGACGCCGTCGACCTGGCGACCACCGAGGTCGAGCTCGAGCAGGTCCATGACCGCGAACTCGATGTTGGCGTGTGTGCCGAGGCGCTCGCGCGCGGCGTCGATCATCGAGGCCGATCCGTCAAGCGCGATCACGTGTCCCGCAGGCAGGCGCTCCAGCAGTAGCTCGGTGACGCGTCCCGAACCGCAGCCGGCGTCGACCACGGTCTCGTCGCCGCGCAGCTGCATGCGGTCGAGGACGACCTTCCCCCACTCGGCCTGCGGGGTGCCAATCCGGTCGTACGTCTTGCCGTCCCAGGCGCGCTTGGTCATGCGGCCGCGCTCGCGCGCTCCCAGATCAACCGCAGGCCCGTCAGCGTGAGCTGCGGGTCGATGCTGGTGACGGTCGTGCAGTGCTCGGCAATCAGCACCGACAGGCCACCGGTCGCGACCACGGGGCACGTGGGCGCGCCAAGCTCCTCGCGCAGGCGACCGACGATGCCGTCGACGAGGCCGGCGAAGCCGTAGACGGCGCCCGACTGGAGCGAGTCGATCGTGGCCGTGCCGATCGCATTCGGCGGCGCGACGAGCTCGACCTTGCCGAGCCGCGCAGCGCGTGCGAAGAGCGCCTCCATCGAGACCTCGAGTCCCGGGGCGATCGAGCCGCCGATGAACGCGCCGTCGGGCGCGATGACGTCGAAGTTGGTCGCGGTACCGAAATCGACGACGATCGACGGCGAGCCGACGGTCGCGGCCGCCGCAGCGGCGTTGGCGATGCGGTCGGGGCCGACCTCGCGCGGATTCTGCACGCGCACGGCGACACCGGTCTTGACGCCCGGACCAACGGTGATCGGCTCGACACCCGCCACGCGCTGGAGCACCTCCTCCCACGCCTGCTGCACGGGCGGCACCGTGGTCGACAGGCAGCCGGCGGTGATCAGCGACGCGTCGATCGACCGCGAGGCGAGCAGGCCGCGCAACGTCACATCGAGCTCGTCCGTCGTGCGATAGCGCGTGGCGATCCGCCACTCAGCGGCGAGCGCCTCGCCATCGAACAGGCCGATCACGCTCGACGTATTGCCGACGTCGACGGCGAGCAGCACGGTGCTAGTCCTCGACGGGAGGCGTGAAGTCCGGCGGCAGCGTCGTGAAGACGTCGACCTCCGGCTTCAACTCCTCGACCGTCACATCCTGCGTGGTGTGGACCTCGGCGCGCGGGATGATCCGGCTCGGCCGGTTCTTGTCCCACACCCACACGTCCTCC
>CAJCBN010000195.1 GCA_903960645.1 uncultured Actinomycetes bacterium
CCCGGTCAGGGCTTCGACCCGTTCGGCGAGGCGCCGACCGTGGCCGAGCCGCAGCCAGAGCCCGTTGCGCCCGGCCGCCTGCTCGTCGTCGCGAGCGACGTCCTGCCGGTCGGTGCCGCCATCGTGCTCGAGGAGACCGAGGTGCTGATCGGCCGTGACCCCCACGCGGCGGCGATGCTCGAGGGCGACGGCTTCGTGTCGGCCCGCCACGCGCTGGTGCGCGTGCGCGGCACGGCGACCTCGGTCGTCGATCTCGGCTCCACCAATGGCACCTTCGTCAACGGCGAACGGATCGCCATGGAGACACGCCTGTCACCCGGCGACGAGGTTGCCGTTGGGTCCACCCACATGATCTTCGAGCCGAGCGCCTGATGCCCCTGCTCCTGATCCGTGAGA
The DNA here is from genome assembly GCA_903960645.1 of uncultured Actinomycetes bacterium. Lineage (GTDB taxonomy): Bacteria > Actinomycetota > Thermoleophilia > Gaiellales > F1-60-MAGs149 > F1-60-MAGs149. The sequence continues at coordinate 397 of CAJCBN010000195.1, forward strand.
CCGGCGCCTGCAGCGACGTCGGCCGCCTGCGCCAGTCCAACGAGGATGCCCTGCTCCTGTCCGATCCGGTCTTCGCCGTCGCCGACGGCATGGGCGGCGCCCGCGCCGGCGAGGTCGCGAGCGCCATGGCGGTCGCCGCGCTGCACGGCTTTCAGGGCGGCGAGCAACAGCTTGCGCAGGCGATCGAGGACGTCAACCTACGCATCCACACGGCGTCCCAGGCCGACGCGTCGCTGCTCGGCATGGGCACGACGATCACCGCTGCGATGGTCGACGGTGCTGCGCTCGTGCTGGCGCACGTGGGCGACTCGCGCGCCTATCTGCTGCGGGCGGGCCAGCTGCGCCAGCTGACCGACGACCACTCGCTGGTCGGCGAGCTGATTCGCCGCGGCGCGCTCACCCCGGCGGAGGCCGAGCGCCATCCGCAGCGTTCCGTGATCACCCGGGCGCTGGGCGCCGATGCGCGCGTCGACATCGACGTCCTGCGCGTCCCGGTCGAAGCCGACGACCTGATCCTGCTCTGCTCGGACGGCCTGACCGGCATGGTCGGCGACGCCGAGCTGGGCCGCATCCTGCGCGGCGGCGGCAACCTCGATCAGCTCGCCCAGGAGCTCGTGCTGGCCGCCAACCGCGCCGGCGGCGAGGACAACATCACCTGCGTCCTGCTGCGCATCGGCACGCGCAACGAGGAGGACACCGAGCCGGAGCGACCGCCGATCGTGATCCTCCCGACCACGGCGCTCGACGCGCGGGCGCCGCAGGCCTCCCCCGCCGATCGCGTCGCCGCCCGCGGCGGCCGCGGCCGTCTGCTGGCGATCATCGGCGGCGTGGCCGCACTCGGCATCGTCGTGGCGGTTGCCGTCGCGATCGGCCTGCAGTGGGCGCACTTCGTCGGGGCTACGGACGACGGGCGGCTGGCGGTCTACCAGGGGCTTCCGTTCGACGTCACTGCGGACCTCCCGCTCTACCGCGCCGTCTCGATCAGTGACATCCGCACCGATGTCCTGTCGGCCGAGGAGCGCCGAGCACTGCTGGACCACCGGCTCGGCTCGCTCGACAGCGCCCAGGCACGCGTCGATGGGCTGATGGCGTCATCGCCGTGGCTGCGCACTCCACCGAGCACACCGTGACGACCGTGCGCGGACTGCTGCACCTGCCGAGCCGCAACCGCGAGCTCGGCCTGATCGCGCTGGCGCTGCTGATCGCGACGGCCGGCTTCGCCGCCGTCCAGCTGGCCCGCGCCCAGGAGTTCTCGTCGGCGCCGCTGACCGCCGCGCTGCTCTTCGCGTTCGCCTACCTCGTCGCGCACGCTGTCGTCCGGGTCGTGCTGCCCAACTCCGATCCGTACGTGCTGCCGATCACCGCGGTGCTGACCGCCATCGGCCTGATCGAGATCTACCGGATCTCGCCGCAGCTGGCCCGCGACCAGGGGATCTGGATGCTGCTCGGCCTGGTGCTGTTCGTCGCCGTGGTGATCGTCGCCCGCGACATCCGCCGGCTCGAGTCGCTCAAGTACACGTGCGGCGCGGTCGCGGTCGGGCTGCTGCTCCTGACGATCACGCTCGGCACGTCCGTCAACGGCGCCCGCCTCTGGCTGCGCGTCGGTGAGCTCCAGATCCAGCCGGGCGAGTTCGCCAAGATCCTGCTCGTCATCTTCCTCGCCGGCTACCTCCGCGAGC
>CAJCBN010000196.1 GCA_903960645.1 uncultured Actinomycetes bacterium
ATAGATGATCTGCTGCACGCCCGCCTGTGCCGCGGCCCCCGCCGCGTTGCGCGCGGCCACGCGGTCGAGCTCGGCGAAGTCCCCACCGGCACCCATCGAGTGCACCAGCCAGTAGACGACGTCGAGTCCTGCAAAGGCGCGGTCAAGCGACTCGCGGTCCAACGCGTCCGCCTGCGCGACCTCGATGTCGGCCACCTGCTCGAGGTCGGGGTTGGGTCGTCGCACGATCGCGCGGACCTGTGCACCCTGATCGCGCAGCTCGGGGACGATGCGTCGCCCGACGTAGCCCGAGGCACCGACGACGCCGACGCGGACGCCGTTGAGGCGGCCCTTCGTGTCGAACGGCGGCGGCGCGACCGGAATCGGATCGATCACCCGGGCGATGCGCTGCAGGCTGCGCTTCGTCACCCAGCCGTGCACGAGGTGCTGCGTGAGGGTGTACGGCGCGGCGATCGGGAAGGTCGTGATGCGCAGGCGCTCGAAGCGCGGGCGGTAGCCGTCGACGACGACACCGAGGCGGACCTCGTCGCCCTCGACGCGGGCGATCAGGCGCAGCTCGCCGGCCGGCGCGGAGCAGGCGGCACCCGCGATGATCGGGAAGGCGATCTCGATGCCGCCGGCGACCTCCTCGACGATCGCCGCGTCGAAGGCGAGGATCGTGACACCCGTCTTGGCGACGGTCAGGCGGATCGGTCCAAGCATGTCACCCTCGGCGCGGACGATGCCGAGCAGCGAGCTCTGAAGGCTCGTCCAGTAGGCGTCGGCGATGCCCTCGGCCGACTGCGGCGTCGGCGGCAGCACGGGATGCGCCGGTGCGAGCCAGTACTCGCTGTGCTGATTGGCAACGCTTGTCCAGTATTCCATTAGAGGCTGTTTCGCAGCCGAACGGTCCGCAGACCGACGTGGCTCAGGCGCGGGCTTCCGCGACGCGCTCGAGGTGATGCTCGCGGGCCACGCGCGTCAGCTGGACCATCCGCCGGGCACGATCGAGATCGATCCGGTTGGACGTCTTGCCGTCGACCTTCAGCGAGGTGCCGACGATGATGCCGTCGGCGGTCTCGAGGATGCGCTCGGCGGTGTCGTGGCGCACGCCCGTGTTGGCCAGCACCGGCAGGTCGGGGCAGGCCGCCTTGGCCTCCTCGAGGTCGGCGAAGCGGAAGGCGGAGCCGGCACGCGGACCGGAGATCAACGCGGCCTCGCAGCCGAAGAACTGGGCGCCCTGTGCACGGTCGGCGACGGTGCGCGAGCCGAGTGGCGAGGCGAACTCGGGCGTCAGGTTGGTGAGGACGGCGATGTCGTCGGCGCCGATCGAGTGGCGGTACGAGAACGCGGCGCCCGGGTCGGGGCGCAGCTGCCCCATGTCGCTCTCGTACACGCCGATGAAGACCTCGCGGACGAAGCGCGCGCCGACGGCGCGTCCGACGGCGAGCGTGGCGAACGGATCCCACAGCATGTCCACGCCGATCGGCTTCTCGAGGTCGGGGTCGATCTCCCCGATCACTGCGGCCATCGCCGTCGACTGCTCCATCGTCACCTCGACGCGGTACGGCAGATCGCCCTCGTTGCAGAAGATGATCGCGTCGACCCCCGCCTCCTGGCAGACCAGCGCGTCGTGCTTGGCCGCCTCGACGATCGGGCGCATGCCTGCCGTGCGGTCGAAGGCCGGCGAGCCGGGCAGCGCGAGCAGGTGAACGACGCCGATGAGTGGCTTGGCGACGCCGAAAATGCGCGCCATTGCCTCGTCTGCAAGCGTCCCTTCCATGTCGGCATGGTACGCACGTTCGCCGAGTCGCTGCAACACCTGCCACACTCCGAGGCGATGACGCAGACCCTCGAATCCAGCAGCGGAGCGGTGATCGTCGACCTCGATGAGCATGCGTTCGAGGCTGGCACGGTGCGTCTTGCGGTGCACGGCGCTGCCGGCTCGCCGCTCGATTTCTCGGCCCCCGAGGTGCGCGCGGCGATCGCCGCGACCCTGTCGGACGACCCGTTCGCGCCGTTCTCGACGGATGCCCTGCGTGCGCACGCGCCCGCCGCGCTCGACGCGCTCGACGCCGCGCTGCCCGACCACGACGAGCTCGTGCGTCTGGCGCCGCTGTGGCGCCCGCGCCTGCTGCTCCTGGCCGGCCGCAAGGACGAATTGACGGGCGAGCAGACGGTCGTGCTCCGCTTCGAGGAGCGCCTGCGCGAGATCCGGCGCGGCATGGCCGAGGCCGAGGCCGCCGGCGACGAGGACGGGCGCGAGGCGCTCCACGCCAAGTACATCGAGGTCGGCACGTCGTACGCCGGGAGGCTCGCCGCACGTGAGCGCTAGCGTCGCCGAGCGGATCCGAGTGCGCGCGAGTGCTCTCGGCCTGCTTGCCGACACACCTGTAGTCACGCTGCTCTCGGGCGGCGCGGACTCGACGCTGCTCGCCGTGTCGCTCGCCGAGCTCGGCTGCGCCGCCCGCCTCGTCCACGTCGCCCACGGCCTGCGCGGAGCAGAGTCGGAGGCCGATGAGCAGGCCTGCCGCCGCCTCGCGCAGCAACTCGCATTGCCGCTCCAGGTCATCGACGGCCGGGTGCCGGACGGTGGCAACCTCGAGGCGCGCCTGCGCGATGTGCGGCGCGCCGCCGCGCTCGACGCCGCGGACGGACAGCCGATCGCGACCGGGCATACCCTCAGCGATCGCGCCGAGACGGTGCTCTACCGGCTCGCCGCCTCGGGAACGCCCCGGGGACTCGCCGCGCTGCCGGCGCGCGATGGGCAGTGGGTGCGGCCGCTGATCGACTGCTCGCGCGACGAGGTGCGTCGCGAGCTGGCCGGGCGCGGCATCGCCTGGCGCGACGATCCCACCAATCTCGTCGCCGGCCCGGCGCGCAACCGCATCCGGCTCGACGTCCTGCCCGCGCTCGCCCTGGCCCATCCGGGCGCCGAGCGCAATCTGGCGCGGGCGGCCGCGATCGCCGACGATGAGCGCGCGCTGCTCGACGCCCTTGCCGATGACCTGATTCGCCATGATGGCGCGGTGCCGCTCGCCACTCTCGCCGTCGCTCCCGTCGCCCTCCAGCGCATCGCGCTGCGCCGGGCCGCCGCCCGCGTCGGCGTGACGCTCGGCCACGACGACGTCGAGGCGCTGCGCACCGCCGCGCGACGCCGCACGCTGCCCGGCGCCGCCATGGCAGAGGTCCG
>CAJCBN010000197.1 GCA_903960645.1 uncultured Actinomycetes bacterium
CAGCCTGATCGGCGCCATCCGCGACTCGTCGGTGCTGCTGACGATCGGCCTGCTCACGGGCATCGCGGCGATCGTCGTCGGGATCCTCGCGGTGTTGATCGCGAAGCAAAAGGGCGGGACCTCCCGCGGCTTCCTCGTCTCCGTGGTGCTCGGCATCAGCGGCATCGCCATGTGGGCGCTCGTCTCCAGCGACTGAGGACGCTCGGCGCGACCAGCTGAGGGGTGCAGGCCGGCACAGCCGGTGAAGGTTCCGTGCGTCTGCGCGCGGGCCGGCACGGTTGCGTGTCGCCGCTGTCTGGCTGCGCGCGCGACCGTGGACGAACCACGCACTGTGTGACACGATTGTAGTCACCATGATCGTCGAATCTGTGCGTACCGTGAAGGCCCGCTTCTCCGAATTCCTCGACCTCGTCGTGCTTGAGCGCGAGCAGGTGACCATCACGCGCAATGGGCGGCCTGAGGCCGTGCTGCTGAGCATGTCCGAGTACCGAGGGCTGCACGCGACGATCGAGCTGCTCTCGGACCCCGAGGCAATGGCAGCACTCGAGCGCGGGCGGCGCGATTTTGCCGAGGGACGCTTCATCGATGAAGAGGGCATCGAGGCGCTTCGCGTAGAAATCGAAGCTCGTGGCGAAGGTGAGCGTCGAGACGATCACGCGTGACGGGGCGCTACCGCGTTCACATGTCATCCGACGCGCAGCGTGTCGTGCGCACGGAGTTGCCTCAGGATGTTGCGATCGGTGTCCTCGCGCTGGCACAACGAACCCTCGCCGTTGATCCCCGTTCGTGTGGGGAGCCGTTGCCCGGGATCTACGATGGCCTTTGGGCGATCGAGCGGAGCGAGTACGTGTTGCACTACGAGATCGACGAGACGGATCGCGCTGTTCGCATCGTCATGATCAGGCCCCTGCCGGGGAGTCGCCTGGTCTAGGCGCGCACGCTGATCTCGCTCGCCGTGGCGAGCGCGAGCGTGCACGTGGCACCAGCGGCGGTCAGCGTGATCACGCCGGCCAGCTCGTCGACGGCCTCGACGCGGACGGTTGCCCCCGGGGTCAGGCCGCGCTCGGCGAGGTACTGCAGGAGGCGCGGGTCGCGGTCGGAGACGCGCAGGATCTCGACGGTCGCGCCGCCGGGCGCGTCGGTGAGGCGCTGCCACGGGTCGGACGGCACCGTGCCGTCGCGGGCCGGGATCGGATCGCCGTGCGGATCGCGGACGGGGTCGTCGAGCGCGGCCGCGATGCGATCCTCAAGCACCTCGGAGATGACGTGCTCGAGGCGATCGGCCTCGGCGTGGACGTCCTCCCACGACATGCCGAGCTGCTGGACGAGGTAGAGCTCGAGCAGCCGGTGGTGGCGGAGCACCTCGAGCGCGACCTGCTCGCCCTTCGGGGTGAGGACGACGCCGCGGTACGGCTCGTGCTCGACCAGGCGGTACTGGTCGAGCTTCTTCATCATCCCCGTGACCGACGCGGTGGAGACGGCCAGCCGATCGCTGATCGCCTGCGTCTGCACGGGCGTGCCGCCGTTCTCCTCCGCGATCTGGTGGATCGTCTTGAGGTAGTCCTCCATGGACGAGCTGATGGCCGGCGTGCGCGCGCTCATGCCGCGAAGCGTAGCCGTGGGTGAACCCCGGTAGCGGGTCGGCGAGGCTCAGCCGCGGCAGAGGCGGTGGACCGCCTCGATGCGGGGCCCGACGGACGTCGCGTCGATCCACTCGTCGGGGCCGTGGTCGCCGCCGCCAATCGGCCCGAGCCCGTCGATCGTGGGCACCCCGATGCTCGACGCCCAGGAGCCGTCTGACGCACCGGCGGCCAGCGCCTCCCGTGCGGGCGCGCCGACCTCGGCGAGGACGGCGAGAGCACGCTCGGCGAACGGCCCCGCGTGGTCGAGCGGGGGGAAGCCCGGGTCGTCGGAGCGCTGCAGCACGATGCCGTCGTGCTCGGCGAAGCGGCCGATCGCGGCGACGGCCCAGCGCAGATCCGCGAGCGTCAGGGCCCGCACATCGATGGTCGCCGTCGCGCTGCCGGGCACGGTATTGCGGCCGACGCCCGCGTGCAGTTCCGTGATCGTGGCCTGCACGCCGGGGCGCGCGGCGTGGATCTCCTCCTCGATGCGCAGGGCCTCGCGGGCGAGGGCCAGCAGCGCGGAGCGGCCCACGGCGCGCTCTGTGCCGGCGTGGGCATCGCGCCCGGCGGCCGTCAGCGTCAGCCACGTCACGGCCATCCGGGTGGTGACGATTGCGCCGTCGGCCCGTCCGCACTCGAGGCAGATCGCGCGCGTCGCGTCGCGCCAGTCGGCGAGGCACGACGGCTCGGTGAGGCGCCCCTCCTCGTCCGGGACGATCCATAGCTCGACGCGGCCGTGCGTCGGGTCGGGGTCGCGGGCCAGCCGGCCGAGCGCGCCGAGGCCGACCAGCAGGCCACCCCGCATATCGGCGACGCCGGGTCCGAGCAGGAGCTCGCCGCGGCGCTCGACGGGACGTAAGGCCGCCGTGCCGACGGGGTAGACGGTGTCGTGATGGCCGATCAGCAGCACGCGCTCGGCGGCAGGCCCCTGCGTCGAGATGACGACGAGCGGGCCGTCGGCGGTCTCCCGCACCTCGGCCTCGAGCCCATCGGCGCGCGCCCACTCGCTGAGGAGCGCGGCAGATCGGGCGAGCCCAGCGGCGTCGCCGGTGGGGGAGTCGACCGCGCAGAGGGCGGTCAGCCGCTCAACGAACCCGGCCGGTGGCTCCACCTCAGACCTCGACCACCCGGACGGGATCCTGCTCGGGCACCGTGACGACGTCGCCGTCGCGCAACGTGCGACCGCGGCGTGCGTCGACCTCACCGTTGACCAGCACGACGCCTTCGGCCAGGAGCGCCTTGGCGTCTCCGCCCGTGTCGACGAGGCCGGCGAACTTCATCAGCTGCCCGAGGTCGATGCCCCCGGCGCGCACCTCAACGTCGCGCACGCGCTAGGCCGACGCGCAGGTGGAGCAGCCGCCGGCGGAGGCGGTGGTGCCTTCGCCCTCCTCCTCGCCTTCCTTGAGCTGGAAGGAGGTGCCGCAGCCGCAGCCGGAGACGGTGTTCGGATTCGTGATCGAGAAGCCGGTGCCGTTGAGGCCGTCGACGAAGTCGATGTCGGCGCCGACCAGGTACGGCATGGAGAACGGATCGACGAGGACCTTGACGCCGTGCGCCTCGATCACCTCATCGCCGTCCTGGGGGCCGGTGTCGAAGCCGAGCGCGTACTGGAAGCCCGAGCAGCCACCGCCCTGCACGGCGACGCGCAGCGCGGACAGCTCGGCGTCGTCCTCGGCGGCGAGGAACTCGCGCACCTTGTCGGCGGCCTTCTCGGTGATGGTGATCTGCAGTTGCGTGCTCATCGCGTGCCTCGAAGCGTATCGGATGCGGGAGCCGAGGAGGATCCCTGCACCGGTGACAACGCGGATCCGTCACGCGGCATTCCCGCGGGCGGCTTGTGACACTTCCTCGGGCGCCGTTCGATGCCGCGCGATCCGTTGTGGGGAGCGGGTTTGCGGCATTCGGCACACACTCCGAGGCCGGAGGTTTGTAGCGTGCCGGGCGACCCTGCTACGGTTGCCCGAGCCGTTGGCATGGGGCGACGGCTGAACCCATTGGGGAGCGCGTGCTCGGAGACTGGGCCTCCTATCTCGTCTACCTGCTGTTCTCGGCTGCTATCGCCGGGTCGCTCCTGGCGGGGTCCCTGCTGTGGTCGCGCTTCTTCCACCGCAAGCTGCGCACCGGCCGCCAGAAGACCCTCGTCTTCGAGTCCGGCGTCTCGCCGGGCGAGTTCAAGCCGTCCAACTTCTCGGTCAACTACTACCTGACCGCGATGCTCTTCATCATCTTCGACATCGAGATCGTCTTTCTCTACCCGATCGCCGTGAACCTCGACATGCTCGGGCTCTTCGGGCTCATCGAGCTCTTCGTCTTCGTCGGAATTCTCGCCGTCGGCTACATCTACATCTGGCGGAAGGGAGCGCTCGAATGGCACTGAGGCCCGACGAGCCGCACGACCGCCCGGTCGTCGTGCCCGCATCCCTGGCCGCTCCGAGCGGCGCCGTTGTGATCCCGCCCGCGCAGGTGCGCCGCTCGCTGCGCTCGACCGATCTCGAGCAGGTCGTCATGACGACGTCGCTCGAGAAGGTCTTCAAGATGGCGACCGCCAACTCGATGTGGCCGTTCGGCTTCGGCCTCGCCTGCTGCGCGATGGAGATGATCGCGATGATCTCCTCGGCCCGCTACGACGTCGCCCGCTTCGGCTCCGAGGTGGTGCGCGCCACGCCGCGCCAGTCCGACCTGATGATCGTGTCGGGACGCGTCGCGCACAAGATGGCCGAGCCGATCCGCCAGCTGTACGAGCAGATGCTCGAGCCGAAGTACGTGATGGCGATGGGCGCCTGCTCCTCGACGGGCGGCATGTTCTCGAACTACTCGGTGCTCCAGGGCGTCGACAAGATCGTCCCGGTCGACGTCTACGTGCCCGGCTGCCCGCCGCGGCCCGAGGCCGTGATGGAGGGCCTGATGGTCCTGCAGGAGCGGATCAAGTCGGGCATCCCCTCGGCCTCGCAGCAGCAGGAGTCGCAGTCGTGAACGACCTGCTGCAGATCAGCGGCCCCACCTGGGGCGAGCCGGACACCGCGGCGGCCGATCGCATCGAGGCCGCGCTCGGCGCCGACGCGATCGAGCGCCGTGTCGAGCACCGCGGCGAGCTCACGCTCGACCTGCCGCTCGACCGCTACATCGAGGTCTGCACCTACCTCCGCGATCAGGAGGGCTACGACCTCCTGTCCGACGTGACGGTGGTCGACTACCTCGGCTACGCCGGCGAGGTCGCGGGTTACTGGGGCGGCGACGGGCGCGACATCAACCGCGACTCGCACTCCGGCAAGCGCGCCATCCCCGAGCCCGCCGGTCCCAAGCGCTTCGGCGTCTCGGCCACCTTCGCCAAGGTCATGACCGTCACCGACGGCAACCATCGCCGCCTGCGCGTGCGCGTCTGGGTCGAGGACGGCGAGTCCGTCCCGAGCCTCGTGCCGGTCTACCCGTCGGCCGACTTCCACGAGCGCGAGGCGTTCGACATGCTCGGTATCGACTTCGCCGGGCACCCGAACCTGCGCCGGATTCTGATGCCGGAGGACTGGGGCGGACACCCGCAGCGCAAGGACTATCCCATCGGCGGCGAGCCCGTCCAGTTCTCGGACGAGGTCTGACGTGGCAGCGACCGAGGAACCCCGCGTCTGGCCGCAGATGGACGTGCTCCAGCCGACGCCGTCCGAGCTGTGGCCCTCGTCGGACAACCCCGACCTGCTCGAGATCAACATCGGTCCGAACCACCCGTCGACGCACGGCGTGCTCCGCGTGGTCACGACGCTCGACGGCGAGGTCGTGGTCGGTCTGAAGTGCGAGGTCGGCTACGTCCACACCGGCATCGAGAAGAACATCGAGCAGAAGACGTACTGGAAGGCCATCCCGTACGTGCCGCGGATGGACTACCTGTCCTTCTTCAGCGGCGAGACCGCCTTCTGCATGGCCACCGAGAAGGCGCTCGAGCTCGAGGTGCCGCGCCGCGCCGAGTGGATCCGCGTGCTCTTTCAGGAGCTGGCGCGCGTGCACTCGCACCTGGTCTTCCTCGGCACGGGCTCCGTCGACCTCGGCGGCATCGCCCTGCTCTTCTACTGCTTCCGCGCGCGTGACGAGGTGCTCGACCTGTTCGAGATGGCCTGCGGCGCGCGCATGCATCCGCGCTACTGCCAGGTCGGCGGCGTCGCCGAGGATCTGCCGAAGGGCTTCGACCGCCGCTGCCGCGAGGTCATCGCGTTCATGCGCGACCAGTTCGACCAGTACGACGAGCTGATCGGAGCGAATCCGATCTGGCTGCAGCGCACCAAGGGCATCGGCATCCTGACGCCGGAGTTCGCGATCAAGATGGGCATGACGGGTCCGAACCTGCGCGCCTCGGGCGTGCCGTACGACCTGCGCTCCGCGAACGGCGGCTACGGCGCCTACCGCGAGCTCGGCTACACGCCGGTCGTCGAGCAGGGCGGCGACGTGCACGCCCGCTTCCGCGTCCGCATCGAGGAGATGCGCGCGTCGATCGACCTGATCGAGCAGGTCCTCGACGGCCTGCCCGAGGGCCCGACGATCACCGACGACCGCAAGGTCGCGCTGCCGCCGCGGCACGAGCTCCACACCTCGATGGAGTCCCTGATCCATCACTTCAAGCTGGTCACCGAGGGCTTCGAGGTGCCGGCTGGCGAGGTCTACGCGCCGATCGAATCCGCCCGTGGCGAGTTCGGCTTCCACCTGATCGCGGACGGCGGAGCGAAGCCGTGGCGCGTGCGCCTGCGTAGCCCCTCGCTGGTGCTGCTCCAGTCCTTCGCGAAGCTCTGCGAGGGCGTGTACCTCGCCGACCTGATCGCGATCCTCGCCTCGATCGACCCCGTCCTGGGAGACGTGGACCGCTGATGAGCGACACCCTCTACGACGAGATTCAGCGCGAGATCGCCAAGTACCCGGACCGCCGGAGCGCGATCCTGCCGGCGCTCCGCCACGCGCAGGAGCACTACGGCTGGCTCTCGCCTGAGGCGCTCGAGGCCGTGGCCGACGGGCTCGACCTGCCGCCCGCGCGCTGCCTCGCCGTCGCATCCTTCTACGACATGTTCTTCCTCCAGCCCGTCGGCGAGCACGTCGTCGAGGTCTGCACGAACCTGTCGTGCGCGCTGATCGGCGCCGACCGGCTGCTCCGCGAATTCGAGCGCGAGCTCGACGTCAAGGCCCCGGGCACGAGCGAGGACGGCAAGATCACGCTGCGCTGCGTCGAGTGCCTCGGCGGCTGCGGCTGGGGTCCGGTCGTGTCCGTCGATGAGGAATACGAAGAGCACTTCAAGATCGAGGATGTCGCGCCGCTCTTGGAGCGCCTGCGCAGCACCTCCCGACCGAGCGAGAGCCATGCCTGAGTCTCCGACCTTCGCCCAGCCCGACCAGAACGCCCTGCTGCTGCCGTTCGCCGGCAGCCGTCGCGAGATCGCCGAGTACGAGGCCAACGGCGGCTACAGCGCACTGCAGACGGCGCTCGGCATGACGAGCGAGCAGCTCGTGGACGAGATGATCGCGTCGAACCTGCGCGGCCGTGGCGGCGCGGGCTTCCCCGCCGGCCGGAAGGCCTCGTTCCTCGCCGCCGGTCTGGATCGCTACCTCGTCATCAACGGCGACGAGTCCGAGCCGGGCACGTTCAAGGACCGCGAGATCATGCTGCGCAATCCGCACATGCTGATCGAGGGCATCATCATCTACCTCTGGATGATCCGTGGGGCCGGTGCCTACATCTACATCCGCGGCGAGTACGCCAAGGAGGCCTCGATCCTCGAGGGCGCGATCGCGCAGGCACGCGCCAAGGGCTACATCGGCTCGCCGCTCCCCGGTACCGACTACGTCGCCAACGTCTACGTCCACCGTGGCGCCGGCGCCTACATCTGCGGCGAGGAGACGGCGCTGCTCGCCTCCCTCAACGGCGAGCGCGGCCAGCCGACGGCGAAGCCGCCGTTCCCGGCCGTGTCCGGCGCCTTCAAGAAGCCGACGCTGCTGAACAACGTCGAGACCGTGGCGACGGTGCCGGTGATCATCGGCATGGGCGGCGCGGCCTACGCCGGCGTCGGCACCGAGCAGTCGACCGGCACCAAGATGTTCTCGCTGTCCGGCCACGTCCGCAACCCCGGCAACTACGAGATGCCGCTGTCGGCCACCTACCGCGACCTGATCGAGGGCAAGGGCGGTGGCATGCCCGAGGGACGCACGCTGAAGGCGTTCGTGCCGGGTGGCTCCTCGATGCCGATCCTGATGCCGAATCAGCTCGACACGGGCCTCGCCTTTGAGGCCGTCGTCGCCGCCGGCTCGATGGCCGGCTCGGGCGCCGTGATCGTCGTCGACGACCGCACCTGCATGGTGCGCTTCGCGCTGCGCACCGCCGAGTTCTACATGCACGAGTCGTGCGGCAAGTGCACCCCGTGCCGCGAGGGCACGCGCTGGCTGACCGAGCTCCTGCGCAAGCAGGAGGCCGGTCTCGGCACGCTCGCGGAGATCGACCTGCTGCTCGAGATCTGCAACCGCGTCGAAGGCAACTGCCTGTGCGTGCTCGGCGACGCCTGCGCGATGCCGGTGCGGAGCCACATCAACAACTTCCGCGCCGAGTTCGAGGAGCACTGCCGCCTCGGCCGCTGCCCGTGCCCTGATGATGCCCCGATGACCGAGCTCTACCCGCCGCTCCTGAAGGCACCGCTGCCGATGGTGCACGCCGGATGAGCGCCACGCAGATCGACACCGTCACGCTCACCGTCGATGGCCGCGAGATCACCGTGCCGAAGGGCACGCCCCTGGTCGTTGCCGCCGCCGAGCACGCCGGGATCGAGATCCCGATCTTCTGCTACGAGCCGCGCCTCGGCCCGCCGATCGGCGCCTGCCGCATGTGCCTCGTCGAGATCGAGGGCGCGCCGAAGCTGCAGGCCGCCTGCACGCTGTCGTGCGGCGACGGCATGGTCGTCCGGACCGCCGGCACCTCCGAGCAGGCCAAGGAGGCGCAGGACGCGGTGCTGGAGTTCATGCTCCTCAATCACCCGCTCGACTGCCCCGTCTGCGACAAGGGCGGCGAGTGCCCGCTGCAGGACCTGACCTTCAAGTACGGCCCCGGCAACTCCCGCATGACGCTGCCGAAGCGCACCTACGAGAAGCCGCTGCCGATCTCGCCGTCGATCGTGCTCGACCGCGAGCGCTGCATCCTCTGCTACCGCTGCACGCGTTTCTCGAGCGACGTTGCCGAGGACGGCGAGCTGGTCGCCCGCGAGCGCGGCGCCGCCAGCGTGATCGCCACCTTCGACGAGCGCCCCTACGACGGCGTCTTCTCTGGCAACGTCACCGAGCTGTGCCCGGTCGGCGCCCTGCTGCCGACGGCCTACCGCTTCAAGGCGCGCCCCTGGGAGATCGTCAACGTCCCGACCGTGTGCACCGGCTGCGCGACGGGCTGCAACACCTGGTCGACGCTGCGCGAGAACCGCGTGGAGCGGATCCTGTCGCGCAACCACGCCGCCGTCGATGAGGGCTGGCTCTGTGACAAGGGCCGCTTCGCTCGCTACGAGCCGCGCGACGAGCGCATCGCGACGCCACTGGTACGTGGTGTCGCCGGGCTCGAGCCGGCCGAGTGGGATGACGCGCTGCGCACCATGGGGCAGCGCCTCCGCCACCAGTCCGCCGCCTTCGGCGAGGGCGCCGTCGCCGTCGTCACGGGTGGCAACCTGACCAACGAGGAGGCCGCCGGCTGGTCCGCCATCGCCGCCGACCTCAAGGCCCGCGTCGCCTCCGCGCCGATTGCCGCCGCCGCTGAGTGGGAGCGCATCGACGCCTGCCTCGCGCCGCTGGCCGCGATCGACACGGCCGATGCGGTCGTCGTGATTGGCGATCAGGAGCCGGGCGATCGTGCCGGCACGGTCGAGCTCCGCATCCGCAAGGCGCGACGCGACGGCGCGCACCTCGCGATCACCGGTCCTGGCGGCTCCGGCCTCGAGGCCGACGCCGCCACGTTCATCCGCACGCATCCTGCTGCCGGGTCCGCGATGCTGGCCGCGCTCGCCATCGCCGTCGCCGAGGCCGGGGGCGAGCACGTCCGCAGCGACGCCAAGCCCGCGGGCAGCGTCGAGGAGCTGGCCGCGCTGGCCGGTGCCGACGTCGCGCAGGTCCGCGAGCTGGCCGGCACGCTGGCCCGTGCGGAGCGCCCTGTCCTGATCGTCACCGACCACGTCGCCGTGGCCGAGATCGAGGCGCTCGCCTGGGTCCTCGGCCTCGATCGCGGCGCTGGCGGCGTTCTGCCGCTTCCCGTCGGCGCGAACGAGCGCGGTGAGCGCGCCGTCGGCCTCGCCGGCGGCTGGGACGAGCTCCTGCCCGCCCTCGAGGCGGGGGAGATCTCGGCGATCGTCTTCGTCGGCGCCGATCCGGTGCTCGACAGCGCCGACAGCGAGCGCTGGCAGATGGCACTCGCGCAGACGGAGTTCGTCGTCGTGGTCGCGCCGTTCACCAACGGCGTCACGGCGCAGGCGCAGCTCGTGCTGCCGCTCGACGTGGATCACGAGCGCGAGGGCACGATCATGAACCTCGAGGGCCGCGTCCAACGCGTCCGCCCGTCGCTGGCCCCGGTCTCCGGCGTGCCGCTGATCGCGTGGACGAGCCGGCTCGCGGGCTTCCTCGACGTCCAGGTGCAGGGCAACCCCGGCAAGGCGTTCGATCAGCTCGCCGCCACCCGGCCCGCCTTCGCGGGGCTCTCCTGGAAGGGCCTCGGTGAGCGCGCCGACCTCCATCGCGAGCGTCCCGCCGCTGCGGCACCCGTCGGCGTGCCCGCCCCGACCGCGCCGATCGCGGCCGAGCCGGGCGCGCTGCGCCTGATCGCCCCCCGTCCGCTGATGAGCGGTGCCGCCGTCGCGCGCACCGAGTCGCTCGCCCACCAGCGCGCGCCGTGGGTCATGATCGCGCACGCCGATGCGCAGGCCGGTGGCATCACGCGCGGCGACGAGGTCGTCGTGCGACACGCCGCTGGCGAGCACATCGGCACGGCCCGCATCTCGCGGCGCCTGCTGCCGGGCACCGTTCGGATCAACTGGAGCGGTGCCGCCGGCACCGGCGCCTCGGCCACGGTGGAGGCGCAGTAGCCGCATGGTCGACGGGGTCCTCGCAACGCTGATCAAGTCCTTCGTGCTGGTCAACATCCTGATGGTGTTCTTCGCCTTCATGACGTGGGTCGAGCGCAAGCTGATCGGTCGCTTCCAGGCTCGTTTCGGCCCGAATCGCGTCGGCCCCTACGGCCTCCTGCAGCCGATTGCCGACCTCGGCAAGATGCTGCAGAAGGAGAACATGATCCCGGCGGGCGCCAAGCCCAAGCTCTACCTGATGGCCCCGTGGATCGCGATGGCGTGCGCGCTCGGTGCCTTCGGCCTGATGCCCTTCGGCAACGTCGCCACGATCCCGGGCACGGACTACACCTTCCACCTGTACATCGCGGACACCAGCGTGTCGCTGCTCGTCGTCGCCGCGATCGGCTCGCTCGGCTTCTACGGCCTGATGATCGGTGGCTGGGCGTCGTCCTCCAAGTACGCCCTGCTCGGCGGCATGCGCGCGATCGCGCAGCTCGTCTCGTACGAGGTCGCCTTCACCCTCGCGGTGATCGGCGTGATCATCCAGGCCGGCTCGCTGTCGTTCGTCACGATCTCGAACGCGCAGGACAACCTCTGGTACGTCATCCCGCAGATCCTCGGCTTCCTCGTCTTCTTCGTCGCAGCGGTCGCCGAGTCGAACCGCCCGCCGTTCGACCTGACCGAGGCCGACGGCGAGGTCGTCGCCGGGTACCACACCGAGTACGGCGGCATGCGCTACGCCATGTTCGCGGCCGCCGAGTTCGTCAACGCGATCACGCTGTCGGCGCTCGGCGCGGTGCTGTTCTTCGGCGGACCGAGCGGTCCGTACCTGCCGGGACCGATCTGGATGCTGATCAAGATCGGCGGGTTCCTGTTCGTCCTCATCTGGATCCGTGCCACGCTGCCGCGTGTGCGCTTCGATCAGTTGATGAAGCTGGGCTGGAAGGTCCTGCTGCCCGTGGCCACCCTCAACTTGCTGCTGACCGCGGCAATTGTCGTGTACCGCTAGGAGGCTGACGATGCTCGATCAGGTCAAGGGTTTCTCGACAACGTTCCGTCATCTCTTCCAGAAGCCCGTCACACAGCAGTACCCCGAGTACAAGCGCCCGGTCTACCCGCGCTTCCGCGGTCGTCATCAGCTTCACCGCCACGACAACGGCCTCGAGAAGTGCGTCGGCTGCTCGCTGTGCGCCGCCGCCTGCCCGTCCGACTGCATCCGCGTGGTGCCGGCCGAGAACACTCCGGACAACCGGGTCTCCGCGGGCGAGCGCCATGCGCGCATCTACGAGATCAACATGGCGCGCTGCATCTTCTGCGGCTACTGCGAACTGGCCTGCCCGTTCGACGCGATCACGCTCGGCAACGACTTCGAGCTGTCGGAGATCTCGCGCGAGGCGCTCGTTTACACGAAGAGCATGCTGCTCGAGAAGCCCGCGCTGCGCACCCCGTCCGCGGCGATCGACCCGTTCGATACGCCCGCGCAGGATGAGGAGCCCGTGCTGGGCATGTACGACATCGTCACTGCGACCAATCCGGAAGGCGCCGAATAGTGGACATCGTGGTCTTCTTCATCGCGTCCGGCCTGGCGATCGCCTCCGCGGTCGCCGTGGTGGCGCAGAAGAACCCGTTCGTCTCCGCGCTTGCGCTGCTCGGCAACCTCGTGTCGCTGGCCGTGCTCCTGCTGCTCCTGTCCGCGCAGTTCGTCGCCGCCGCGCAGATCATCGTCTACGCCGGCGCGATCATGGTGATGTTCCTGTTCGTGATCGCCTACGTCGGCCCGCGCAGCGAGATCGGCGCAGGTGAGCGCAAGCCCTGGCAGGTGTGGCTGGCCGTCCTCGCCTCCGCGCTGATCGCGATCGAGGTCATCGTTGTCGTCTTCGGCGCCACGTTCGGCGACTGGGCCGACCTCGACGGCGACTACGGCACGCCGGCCGCGATCGGCAAGGCGCTCATGACCGATTACCTGCTCGCCTTCGAGGTCGTCTCCGTGATCCTGTTCATGGCCGCCGTCGCCGGTGTCGTCTTCGGCGCCGGTGGGCGCCCGCGCCGCCTTTCGGACGACGAGGTCCAGGCGAAGGAGGCCGAGTCGGCCGAGCAGCGCCGCCGTGAGGCCTCGCGCGCCGTGCTCGACGCGACGCGCGATTCGATGGGGGAGGGCGCCTGATGACCGTCGGCCTCCCGCTCTTCCTCGCGATCAGCGCGATCCTCTTCTCCATCGGTCTCGTCGGCGTGCTCCTGCGCCGCAGCCCGCTGACGATCCTGCTGTCGCTCGAGGTCATGCTCAACTCCGTCAACCTGACGCTCGTCGCGTTCTCGCGCGAAGTCGGCGGCTCGGACGGCCAGATCTTCGCCCTCATCGTGATGGGCATCGCCGCCGCCGAGGTCGTCGTCGGCCTCGGGCTGGTAGTTGCCATGACGCGCCGCGAGATGGTGCTCGACACCGATGAACTCAGGACGTTGAACGGCTAGCAATGACTCAACTCGTCTGGATCACCCTCGCCCTGCCCCTGATCGGCGTCGTCCTGCTGTCGATTCTCGGCATGAAGCTGCCCGCCAAGGGCGCCGGCTGGCTCGCCTCGCTGATCATGCTGGCCGCCTTCCTCTGCGCCGCCGTCGCCACGATCATGCTCGCGTCGCGGCCCGAGGGCGACCGTCAGGTCGTCGAGGTCGCGTGGGTGTGGCTAACGGCCGGCGACTTCTCGGTCGGCCTCGACCTCTGGTTCGACGAGCTGACGGCGGTGATGCTGCTCGTCATCACGGGCATCGGCTTCCTGATCCACGTGTACTCGATCGGCTACATGAAGGACGATCCGCAGTCGCGTCGCTTCATGGCGTACCTCAACCTGTTCGTCTTCTCGATGCTCGTGCTGGTCGTCAGCGCCAACCTCGTGCTCCTGCTCGTCGGCTGGGGTCTCGTCGGCCTCTCGTCCTACCTGCTGATCGGCTTCTGGCACAACAAGCCGAAGGCCATCAAGGCCGCCAAGAAGGCCTTCATCATGAACGCCATCGGCGACGTCGGCCTGGCGCTCGGCATCTTCCTCCTCTTCGTCGATCTCGGCACCGTCACGTACAGCGGCATCTTCGCCGGGGCCAGCGAGCTGTCGGAGACGCAGGCCTCGATCGCCTGCCTCCTCCTGCTCGTCGGCGCCGTCGCCAAGTCGGCGCAGCTGCCGCTCCACACGTGGCTGCCCGACGCGATGGAGGGCCCGACCCCGATCAGCGCCCTGATCCACGCCGCGACGATGGTGACCGCGGGCGTGTACCTGATCGCCCGCATGAACCCGCTGTTCGTGCACGCGCCGCTCGTGCTCGACCTGATCGTCATTATCGGCGTCGTCGGCCTGCTGATGTCCGGGCTGATCGCCATCGTCCAGACCGACATCAAGCGCATCATCGCCTTCTCGACGATGAGCCAGATCGCGTACATGTTCGTCGGCGTCGGGTTGATGGCGTACTGGACCGGCATCTTCCACCTCTTCACGCACGCCTTCTTCAAGGCGCTCCTGTTCCTCGGCGCCGGCCTCGTGATCCACGCGCTGCACGGCGAACAGGACATCCGCAACATGGGCGGCCTGCGCAAGCAGCTGCCGAAGGTCTACTTCTGCATGATGATCGGCGCTCTCGCGCTGTCCGGGATCTTCCCCTTCTCCGGTGGCTTCTCGAAGGACGCGATTCTCGCCTCGGGCCTGCACGTCGATTCGCCGATCGGCTGGATCGCGTACATCGGTGGCCTGCTTGGCGCCCTGCTGACCGGCATCTACACGTTCCGCCTGATGTTCATGGTGTTCCACCGCCGCCCCTCGCCGTACGCGGAGAAGGTCATCCCGGCGTCTGTCGCCCACCACGGCGAGGGCCCGAGCTCGATGCTGTGGCCCGTCTACATCCTCGCCGTCGGCGCTGCCGTCACCGGCTTCCTGCAGATCCCGGGCGTCACGCATCTCGCCTTCAGCTGGCTCGATCCGATCGCGCCGGACGGCATGGTCGAGGCCACCGTCGGCCAGGACTGGCTGACGACGCTATTCGGCACGCTGATCGGCCTGATCGGCATTGCCATCGCCTACCACCTGTACGCCCGTGAGAGCGACGCGCCGGAGCGCATCCGGCTCGGCCGCGGCCGCCTGTTCCAGCACGCGCTCGAGCGTCGCCTGTACTGGGACGACCTCTACAGCTGGGCCTTCGAGCGCCCGGCCATGTGGGCCTCGGCGTTCCTCAGCCGCGACATCGATCGCACGGCGTTCCGCTGGGCTCCGCTCGATGGCCTCGGCCAGCTGACGGCGTTCTTCGGCCGCTCGTTCACGGTGATCGAGAACGGCATCGTGCGCATGTACGCGCTCGTGCTGGCCCTCGGCATCGGCGCCCTGATCCTCTTCCTCCTGGTGCGCGGCGGATGATCACCGTCTCCTGGCTCATCGCCGTTCCGGCCGTCGCCGCGGTCCTGCTGCTCCTGCTGCCGTTTGGGCGGCAGGCGGCGGGCTACCTCGCACTGCTCGTGTCGCTGGCCGTCGCCGGTGGCGTGATCGGCTTCATCTACCGCTTCGAGCCGCTCGGCGGCGATCAGTTCGGCGACAACATCGCCTGGATCGAGTCGCTCGGGGTGCGCTGGCACGTCGGCGTCAACGGCGTGTCGCTGGCCATGATCTCCATCACGGCGCTGATCACCGCCTGCGCGATCGGCTACGGCATGTGGGCGGGTCGCGATCGCTCCCACGCCTCGTTCGCCCTGATCCTGCTGACCGAGGCGTTCCTGATCATGGTCTTCTCGGCGCGCGATCTCGTCGTCTTCTACGTCGGCTTCGAGGGCATGCTGATCCCGCTGCTCGTGCTCCTCGCCGCCTGGGGCGGGGCGGGCCGCAAGGCCGCCGTCGTCCAGGTCATCGCGTACACCGCGCTCGGCACGCTGCTGATGCTGCTCGCGATCGCCTACCTCGGCTTCACCGCGCCGGGCGGTCCGAACTTCTCGATGGCCGACGCGGTCGGCCGCGGCAACGACTGGGTGTTCGCGGCGTTCGCGCTCGCGCTCGTCATCAAGTCGCCGCTGTTCCCGTTCCACGGCTGGGTGCTGCCCGCCTACCGCGAGTCCTCCCCGGAGGTCGCCGCCGTGCTGTCCGGCGTCGCCTCGAAGGCCGGCGGCTTTGCGTTCCTCGCCGTCCTCGTGCCCCTGTTCCCCGCGCAGGCCGCGACGTACGCCTGGGTCTTCATTGCGCTCGGCACGATCGGGTTCCTGTACGGCGCGTTCCTCGCCTTCCGCCAGTCCGACGGGCGCAGCGTCATCGCCTACTCGTCGATCGCCCAGATGTCCTTCATCATCCTCGGCGTCTTCCTGCTCGATTCGCGCGGCGCCACCGGGGCCACGTTCCAGATGGTCAACCACGCGCTCGTCTCCGCCGCGCTGTTCCTGCTCGCCGGTTGGCTCGAGACGCAGGCCGGCTCGGGCTCGTTCAAGCACCTCGGCGGGCTGGCGCGCAGCCGTCCGGTGCTCGCCACCGTCGCGCTGATCCTCGGCATGGCCGCGCTGGCCGTGCCCGGCTCCAGCGTCTTCGCCTCCGAGTTCCTGATCATGCTCGGCGCCTTCGAGCACTCGTGGTGGCTCGGCTCGATCGTGGCGATCGGCATCGTCTTCGCCGCCATGTACATGCTTCGCTGGATCTCCGCCGTGCTCCATGAGCGCGAGGGCGACCTGGTCGGCTCGCTCAATCCGCCCGACCTGCGCCGCGGGGCCCTGCTCTGCCTGCTGCCCCTCGTGCTCTGCCTGATCGGCCTCAGCATCGCGCCCGCTCAGTTCACCGATCGCGTCGACGCCGCCGCCACCGCGCTGGTCAGCTCGGCGGCGAAGGAGGCCGGTCGATGATCCAGGGACCATCCGTCGACTGGTTCGCGATTGCGCCCGAAGTGGCGCTGATTGTCGGTGCCTTCGTCCTGCTGCTCGCCGCGGCCTTCGCCCGTGGCCACGAGCGCGCGCTCAGCCTCATCCTCGGTCTCGGCACGCTGATCGTCTCGGTCGGTTTTTCCGTCGCCGCCTGGGGCGATGCGCCGGTGGTGACGATGGCCGATGCCTTCCGCGTCGATGACCTGACCGAGCTCGTGCGCATCACCGTCGCGGCCCTCGCAGCCCTCGTGCTGCTGCTGTCCGTCGGCTGGAACCGGCTGCGCGAGCAGGGCTCGGAGTTCACCGCGCTGCTGCTCCTGACCTGCGCCGGCATGGGCGTCGTCGCCGGCTCCACCTCGTTCGTGACGCTGTTCGTCGGGCTCGAGCTCTTCTCGCTGTCGCTCTACGTCCTCGTCGCCTTCGACGGCAAGAGCCGCGCCTCACTCGAGGCCAGCTTCAAGTACCTCGTGCTCGGCACGCTCGGCTCGATCGTGCTCGTCTACGGCGCCGCCTTCCTCTACGGCGCGACCGGCTCGTTCATGTACGACGGCATCGCCGCGTCGCTGGCCGAGGGCGGTTCGGGCGAGGCCGTCGTGACACTCGGTACTGCCCTCGTCCTCGTCGGCCTGCTCTTCAAGGTCGGCGTGATGCCGTTCCACATGTGGGTGCCCGACGTCTACGAGGGCGCGCCCACGCAGATCACCGGCTTCATGGCCGGCGCCACGAAGCTCGTCGCGTTCGTCGCCCTGGCCCGCATCCTGCTCGATGCGCTCCCGGCCGTTGAGCACCTGTGGTCGCCCGTCTTGATCATCGTCGCCATCGTCACGATCATCGGCGGCAACATTGCAGCCCTGGTGCAGACCAACGTCAAGCGCATGATCGCGTGGTCCAGCGTCGGCGCGGCCGGCTACGCGCTGATCGGCATCATCGTCCACGGCGACCTCGGCCTTCGCGGCCTCGTCTTCTACCTCGCCACGTACGCGTTCACCGCGTTCGGCGCCTTCGCCGTGATTGCCCTGTTCGAGCGCGATCAGTCGCGGGCCAAGGGCTACGCCACGCTCGACGGCATGCGGGCCTGGGGCTTCAGCCGGCCGTTCGCCGGCATGGCCATGGTCGTGTTCCTGCTGGCCTTCGCGGGCTTCCCGCCGACCGCCGGCTTCATCGGCAAGTTCGTCATCTCCGGTGCGGCTGTCACCAACGACTACGTCTACCTCGCCGTCGTCGGTGTGATCGGCTCCGTCATCGGGCTCGCCTACTACCTGCGCGTGATCGTCGCCCTCTACGATCGCTCCCGCAAGAGCGACGTCGGCCTGCCGGCGACGCCCGGCCTCGGCGGCGCCAGCCTCGCGATCCTGCTCTGCCTCGCCGTGGTGCTGCTCGGCGGCATCCTGCCGAGCCTCGGCCTCGATTGGGCCGGCCAGGCCGCGTCGTTCCTCACCGTCGCCAAGTAGCGCCTAGGCTTTCCGCAGAGCGACCGCCGAGGAGGCCCCGATGCCCGAGAACACCACAATCACCTGGCTGGGACATGCGACCTGGCAGATCACGACGCCGGGCGGCGTCAACGTGCTGGTGGATCCCTGGCTCGAGTCGAATCCGAAGTGCCCCACGTCGGCGCACGCGGCGTCGGCCGACGTCGTCCTCGTCACGCACGGCCACGACGACCACATCGCCGATGCCGTCGCGGTGTCGCAGCGCGGCAACGCCACCACGATCGCGCAGTACGAGATCGCGACCTGGCTCGGCGAGCAGGGCGCCACGAACCCGATCGGCATGAACTCGGGCGGCACCGTCGAGACCCACGGCCTCAAGATCACGATGACGCACGCGTTCCATTCGAGCAGCCTGCCCGACGGCAGCTACGGCGGCGACCCGGTCGGCTTCGTGATCGAGCTCGAGAGCGGGCAGCGCATCTACATCGCGGGCGACACCGGCGTCTTCGGCGACATGGCCCTGATCGGCGAGCTCTACCAGCCCGCGCTGGCCATCCTCCCGATCGGCGACCTCTACACGATGGGCCCGTTCCAGGCCGCCCACGCCACGCGCCTGCTCGGCGTCAAGCACGTGCTCGGGTCGCACTGGGGCACGTTCGATGCGCTCACCGGCACGCCGGCGCTGCTCAAGGACGAGCTCGCGAAGCTCGGCCTCGACGACGTCACCGTGCACGAGCTCGCGCCGGGCGA
>CAJCBN010000198.1 GCA_903960645.1 uncultured Actinomycetes bacterium
GGGCTGTTCTGCCTGATCGCGATGACGCTGTCGCCCGCACGGCTGCAGCGCGGCATTCGCGCAAGCCCCTAGCCCAGCGGTCGCGGCGGCGTTACGCTCTTCCCATGAAGCGCCTGCTGATCGTCACCGCCCTTGCCTTCGGAATTCTCTATCCCGCCGCTGCCGCCGCGCGTCCCGTCGTGTGGGCGGGGACGACCGGAACGCCCGCGGGCATGGAGATCTCCGGCATCCCCCTGCAGAGCGTCATACTTGACGTCGCCGCGGGCAAGGTGCGCATCAAGAGCCTGCAGATGGTGATGACCTGCACGGACACGCAGGACGGCCTCGTCAGCCCCGTTGCGTTCTTCACCGGGGTGTCTCCCCGCGCGACGCTACGGAGCAACCGCTACACCGTCGAGTACGCGGCCGTCGCCGGCGGACGCAGCGGTCAGCTCCGTGTAACCGGGCAGCTGCGGTCGAATGGGCGGGGCACTGCGCGCGTGACGATGACCGCTACGAGCACGGACTCGTCGACGGGTGCGACGATCGAGAACTGCACCGGCGCCGTCGGCTTTCAGGTGCGTCGCGGCCCCACGACCTGAGCCCGGCGGGAATAACCCCTTGGTCGACTAGGTTTATGCCGTCGAACGTCCGCATTTCCCGAGGAGATCCAAGTGACCGATACGTCGATCCTGTTCCAGTCCGCCACGCTCGGCTCGCTTGAGCTGAAGAACCGCCTGGCGGTGGCGCCGATGACGCGTGTCAGCGCGACGGATGACGGCCGCGCCACGCAGCAGATGGCGGACTACTACGCCAAGTTTGCGGCCGGCGGCTTCGGGCTGATCATCGTCGAGGCCTCCTACATCGATGAGCAGTACTCGCAGGGCTACCACTTCCAGCCTGGCCTCGCCAACAACGCGCAGCGCGACGCCTGGAAGCTCGTCGTCGACGCCGTCCATGCCGCCGGCGCGAAGATCTGCATGCAGCTCGTCCATGCCGGCGCGCTCAACCAGGGCCGCAACGCGAACTACCCCGAGGGTGCAATCGCCCCGTCGGCCGTGGCGCCGAAGGGCGAGATGCTGACGTTCTACCGCGGCGAGGGCACCTACCCGACGCCGCGCGAGATGACGACCGACGAGCTGATCGCGATCAAGGACGCATTCGTGGCCGCGTCCGTCCGTGCGCTCGAGGCGGGCTTTGACGCCGTCGAGATCCACGGCGCCAACGGCTACCTGCTCGACCAGTTCTGGACGGCGCACACGAACCAGCGCACCGACGAGTACGGCGGCAGCGCGCGCAACCGCATCCGTCTCGACGAGGAGATCGTCAAGGCCGCCGTCGCCGCGACGCAGGGCAAGCTGCCGATCGGCCTGCGCCTGTCGCAGAGCAAGGTCAACGACTTCGAGTACCAGTGGGTCGGTGGCGAGCAGGACGCGGCCGATATCTTCCCGGTGCTCGACGAGGCCGGCGTCGGCTTCCTCCACATCACGGAGCACGTCGCCACCGACGAGGTCTTCGGCTCGGGCCACTCGCTCGCCGGCCTCGCCAAGAAGCACGCCAAGGCGCCCGTCATCGTCAACGGCGGCCTCGGCACACCGGAGACCGCGGCCAGCGTGATCGCGGCCGGCGACGCCGACGTCGTTGCGCAGGGCAAGGCCGCGCTGGCCAACCCGGACTGGCCCGCCAAGGTCCAGGCTGGCGAGCCCCTCGCCGACTTCGACTTCGGCATGTTCAGCCCCCTCGCGGACCTGGCCAGCCAGGCCGCGTGGGAAGCTGCGCAGTAGCGTCAGCAACACAGAAGGGCCCGGGCTCCCCC
The DNA here is from genome assembly GCA_903960645.1 of uncultured Actinomycetes bacterium. GTDB lineage: Bacteria > Actinomycetota > Thermoleophilia > Gaiellales > F1-60-MAGs149 > F1-60-MAGs149. The sequence goes on from CAJCBN010000198.1 coordinate 1,796, forward strand.
GCGGAGCCCGGGCCCTTCGTCGTTCTCGGCCGCACCGGTGACCGGACACGCGTGTGCAGCAGGCCGCTGATAGGTTCCGACTGAACCCCACGAGGAGCCGCAGCCATGTGCACGTCGTTCACGATCAGGAGCACACAGGGCGACATCGTCTACGGCCGCACGTTGGAGTTCACGCTCCCGCTGCACTCCGTCCCGATCGTCTTCCCGCAGGGGATCACGCGGACGGCGACGGGGCTCGCGGGCCAGCCGGGCGTCGGCGGGTTGACGTGGGAGACCACGCACGCGGCCGTCGGCATGAACGGCGTCGGTCTAGAGATCATCCTCGACGGCGTCAACGACGCCGGCCTCGTCGCCGCGGCCTTCAACTTCCCCGTCTCGGCCGAGTACATCGCGGTCACGCCCGAGCAGGAGGCGCACGCCGTCGCCTGCCA
>CAJCBN010000199.1 GCA_903960645.1 uncultured Actinomycetes bacterium
CTCGCTGCCGCAGTCACCGGCGACCCTGGCGGGCCTCGCCGTCGCGCTCTGCGGCGTGGGTGATCCGGGCAACGTCGGCACGTTGCTGCGCTCCGCCGCGGCCTTCGACGCCGAGGCGATGGTCCTGGGCTCGCCCTCTGCTGACCCGCTGGGTCCCAAGGCCGTGCGCGCGGCGATGGGCGCCACCTTCGTCGTGCCGACTCTTCCCGTCGAGGACGTGGCCGATGCTTACCCCGCGGCGCGGCTGATCGCCCTCGACGGCCACGGCGACGTCGATATCGCCGACGTGGATTTCTCGGGTCCGGTCCTGCTCGCGCTCGGTGCGGAGCGGGAGGGGCTGCCGACGTCCGTGCACCGGCGCGCTGATGTGGTGTGCCGCATCCCGCAGTCCGAGCGCGCCGAATCGCTCAACGTCGCCGCGGCCGGCGCAATCGCCTTGGCCATGGCCTTCCGGAGCCGCAGCCGTGGCTGAGACGACGTTCGGCAGTGACAACCACGCCGGGATGCCGCCCGAGGTGCTGGCGGCGCTCGGCGAGGCCAACGTCGGCCATGCGTCGGGCTACGGCGATGACGCGTGGACCGAGCGTGCCGAGGCCCGGCTGCACGACGCCTTCGGCGACGCCGCCTTCGCGCTGTGCCTGACCGGCACGGGAACCAACGTCGTCGCCCTATCGCTTGCCCTGCGGGGCTGGGAGAGCGTGCTGGCTGCCAAGGGCGCCCACATCGACCTCGATGAGGCCGGCGCGCCGGAGCACATCACCGGCTCGAAGATCGAGACCATTGCGACGCCCGACGGTCGCCTCACGCCCGAGCTGCTCGAGGGCGCCCTGCGCTCGCGCGAGCAGCACCACGTGGTCCAGCGCGTGGTCAGCATCACGCAGTCGACCGAGTGCGGCACCGCGTACACGCCGGCCGCGGTGCAGGCGATCGCCGACTGGGCCCACGCGCACGACATGCTCCTGCACGTCGACGGCGCGCGCCTCGGCAACGCGGCGGCGTTCAACGGCTGCGGGCTGGGGGAGGTCGCGCCGGGCGCGGACGTCATCTCATTCGGCTTGACGAAGAACGGCGCGATGGGTGCCGAGGTCGTGGTGGCCCGCCACCCGGCGCTGCGTGGGCCGATTCAGCACGCCCGCAAGCAGGCCACGCAGCTGCAGTCGAAGCTGCGCTTCGTCGCCGCGCAGGTCGAGGCGCTGCTGACGGACGACCGCTGGCGCATCCATGCCGCCCACGCCAACGCGATGGCGTCACGGCTGGCCGCCGGGATCCGCGACGCCCCCGGTGTTGAGATCATCCACCCGGTTGAGGCCAACGCGGTCTTCGTCGTGCTGCCCGCCGACCGCATCCACGCGTTGGCGGCCAAGCATCAGTTCTACATCTGGGATGCGCCGCGCAACGTGGCGCGCCTGATGACGGCGTGGGACACCACGCCGACCGACGTCGATCTCCTGATCGACGACATCACCGCCGGCTAAGCCGGCTGCGCGACGACCACAAGGTCGCCGGTGCCGTCGCGGCGCACCGGCTCGCCGTCGAAGCCGCCCCAGGTGGTGATCACCTCGAAGCCCGCCTCCTCGACGAGCTCGAGCCAGCGCTTGGCCGGGAGGGGATGGAGCAGCAGGGTGGTGGTGCGGCCGCGCATCTCGACCTCGACGTGCGTGATCCCGTCGGGGCGCTGCCAGTCGGCGCGCTCCTTGGCCCCTGAGTCGCGGTGGTACCAGACGCCCTGGGTTGCCGCGATATCGGCGGGTGTGGGCGAGAAGACGTCGAAGGCCAGGTAGCCCTCCGGCGTCAGGAGCGCGTGCGCGGCCCGCAGCGCGGCGAGGCGCTCCGCATCGTCGCGCAGGTGCAGCAGGCTGCGGAAGGGGATCAGCACGCGGTCGTAGGCGCCCTCGACACCGGGGGTGACGAGCTCGCCGATGCGGATGTCGATGCGCTCGGCTGCGCCCGCCGTGGCGGCCTTGGCGCGCAGCAGGTCGAGCATCGCCGTCGAGCGGTCGACGGCGATCACGTCGTAGCCGGCCAGGGCCAGGGGAATGGCGATGCGGCCGGTGCCGGCGGCCAGCTCGACGACCGGGGTCTCCGTGCCGCGGGCCATGCCCACGTAGAAGCCGATGTCCTCCTGCACCTCGAGGCACCAGGCGTCGTAGATCTCGCTGATCCCCGCGTACTGGTCGGGGTCAGCGCTCACGGCGCGTTCCGCAGCCAGCGCGGCGGCAGGCCCTCGCGCTCGGCCAGGACGTCGAGCACGCGTAGGGGATCGACGCCGTCACGCGCCAGCAGCGCGAGCAGGTGGAACAGCACGTCGGCTGCCTCCTCGATCTGATGGTCGGAGCCGGGGGCGGCGTCGAGCACCTCGGCCGACTCCTCAGCGACCTTGCCGGCGGCGAACGAGCGGTCGGAGCCGAGCAGACGTGCCACGTACGACGTGGCGGGGTCTGTGCCGCGTCGCGCCTCAATGGTGCCCGCGAGGCGCGTCAGCAGCGGGCCGGCGTCATCGCCCCAGCAGGTGCGCGCGCCCGTGTGGCAGGCGGGGCCGGCGGGGGAGACCAGGACGAGCAGGGTGTCCTGATCGCAGTCGAGGCGCAGCTCTTGCACCTGCAGGATGTTGCCGCTCGTGGCGCCCTTCTCCCACAGCTCCTGCCGCGAGCGCGACCAGAACCAGGCGTGCCGCGTGGTGCGCGTGCGCTCGAGTGCGTCCGCGTTCATCCACGCCAGCATCAGCACCGAGCCGTCGACGGTGTCCTGGCAGATCGCGGGGATCAGGCCATCGCCGTCGAAGCGGGGCGCACCGTTGAGGATCAGCGGATCGGCAGCTTCCGTTCCCGACATGCGCGCTTCACCTCCTCGACCGTGTGGATGCCATCGTGGAAGATGCTCGCAGCCAGGGCGGCGGAGACGCCGAGCTCGAGCACGTCGGCGATGTCGGCGGGGCTGCTCGCGCCGCCGGAGGCGATGATCGGCACCGACACCTCGTCGAGCAGGCGCGCGTACAGCTCGAGGGCGTAGCCCCGCTGCGTGCCGTCGGAGTCCATGCTCGTGACGAGCAGCTCGCCCGCGCCGCGCTCGACGGCCTCACGCGCCCACGCGACGGCGTCGCGGCCCGTGCTGCGACGACCGCCCGAGGCGACTGCCTCCCAGACGTCGTCGGTGCGGCGGGCATCGATGGCCACGACGATGCACTGCGAGCCATGGCGCTCGGCGCACTCGGTGATCAGGTCGGGCCGGTCGAGGGCGGCGCTGTTGATGGACACCTTGTCGGCCCCGGCGCTGAGCAGATCGCGCACGTGGGGCTCATCGGAGACGCC
>CAJCBN010000200.1 GCA_903960645.1 uncultured Actinomycetes bacterium
ACGAGCGACCCCTCCCCTGCCTCGCGCCAGGCGATCGGCGCCTCGTCGACGTCGCGGAGCACGCTACTCGGCGTCGTCGGGAAAGATGCCGTGCCGGCCGAGGCGGTGCAGACAGACCTCGGCGCTCCACGGCAGCATCAGCGAGCCGCAGCGGGCGTCGCGGTAGTACTGCTCGAGGCGGAACTCCTTGAGCATCGACAGGCCCCCGCACGTGCGGATGGCCAGCGAGGCGATCTCCGGCGCGGTCTCCATCGTCGTGAAGCTCGCGGCCAGCGCGCGCGCCACCATCTCGGGTGTCGGATCGACGCGTGCCTCATCGACGACCTTGTCGAACAGGGCGCGGCTCTTCTCGTACATGATCTGCAGCTCGGCCCAGCCCTGCTGCTTCTGGGGCACGTCACGTCGCGAGGTAACACCGGGCGGCGCCTGCGACGACATGTAGTCGCGCACGAAGTCGACGACCGCCTTCGACAGGCCCATGTAGGCGGGCGTCAGCGTCATGTACACGTACGGCCAGCGCTCGGCCAACTGGTTGTAGATGCCCGGCGGCAGCAGGACCGCCTCGTCCGCCGCGAAGGCGTCCTTAAACAGCAGGGTGCGCGAGACGGTGCCGCGCATGCCAAGCGGATCCCAGTCGCCGACGATCTCGACGCCCGGGTCGTCGGCGGAGATCGCGAGGAACATGATCTCGTCTTCGCTGGTCTCGACGCAGGTGATGTTGTAGTCCGACGCCGCACCCGACAGCGAGGCGAAGATCTTGCGGCCGTTGACCTTGTAGCCGCCGTCGACCCTCTCCGCGGTCGTCGCGAAGCCGCGCGTGGCGCCCTGGGCGATGCCCTCGCTGAGCGGCTGCGACTGCAGCGCCTTCTCCTCGATGATCCGGCGGTAGAGCTCGGCGCGTAGCGCCTCATGCGCGGTGCGGTGCTCGTCGCTCATGTCGAGGTCGTCGGCGGCGACGCCCGTCCACAGCACGGTCTGCGTGTGCATGTTGAACGTCAGCGCCGTCATCGGGCAGTACGCGCCGATCGCCGCGCCGATGTGCATGTAGTCGTTGAACGACGCGCCGAGGCCGCCGTAGCGGGTCGGGATGCAGAGGCCGTAGAAACCGGCGTCGTAGAGGTCGTCGAAGTTCTCGAACGGGAACGACGCCTCGCGGTCGTACTTGGGCGCACGCTCGCGGAACGCGGGGCCGATCTCGTCGACGATGTCGAGCAGCCGCTGGCGGCGCTCCGGATCGATCACGGGGTCGGCGTTGATGGCCATCGGCAAAAGCCTACCGTTCCTGCTCGCTGGCCCACAACGCAAAAGGGGGCCCGGAGCCGAAGCTCCGGACCCCCGCAATGCACTGCGCTAGACCGTGGTGCGCTTGAACGCGCCACGCGAGGCGAGCACGGCCGTGACGATCAGGCCGAGCGCAAGCCAGATGAGCGCGATCCACCAGATGTTCGCGTACGACGTACCCGAGCCCCAGTAGAGCGAGATCACGCCGTACAGGGCGCCCAGCGAGACGAGTCCGCCGATGATGCCCGCCAGCGCGAGCAGACCGGTCGACTCGCCCGGCATGCCCTTGAAGGCCGCCACGCAGATCGCGACGTAAACCGCGACGAGCATGAAGCCGCCGAACGTGGCAAGCCAGTTGAAGAGCGGGTACCACGCGCCCGGATCCATCTCGGTGACCGTCAGCAGGCCGTTGGTCCAGGCCACGATGGCGACGAGGACGATCGAGACGACGGCCAGAATGGTCGAGGCCACGTACGGCGTCTTGTACTTCGGATGCACCTTCGCGAAGAACGCCGGCAGGCGACCGTCACGCGCAAGCGCGAACAGACCACGGCTGGAGCCGGTCGCCGTACCAAGACCGACGGCGGCGATGTCGATCACCACGAGCCACTGGACCAGCTCGCCGAAGCGGCTGCCGCCGTAGACCGGGTCGGCCGACAGGGCGTAGAGCGGCGGGAACGCCTCGAGCCACGCATTGACGTCGAGCCCGAAGCCGACGGCCTGCGAGTACGTGACGATGATGTAGAAGATGCCGACGGCGATCGTCGACCCGAAGATCGCGCGCGGAATGTGCTTGCGCGGATTGCCGGTCTCCTCGGCGAGGTTTGCCGAGGACTCGAAGCCGATGAACATGATCGCGGCGTAGAGAATGCCGAAGAAGATGCCGTTCCAGCCGTCGAACGACGAGCTGGGATTGAACGGCTCACCGCTCAGGCCAGTGTCGCCCGCCACCTTCAGGATCACCCAGATCGAGAAGGCGAGGATGATGATGAACGAGCCGAGACCGAGCACGAGCTGCACACGCGTCGAGATCGCGACGCCACGGAACAGCATCAGGCCGGCGACGACCCAGAAGGCGATCGACAGCCAGTACCACTCGATGTTGACGTCGTAGATCATCAGCGTGCCCTGCAGGAAGCCGCCGAAGGCGAGGCCGATGGCCAGGGTCAAGGCGATCACGCCGCCGTAGTAGACCCAACCCGCGACGAAGCCGACGCGCTCACCGAAGGCCTCGGTGACGTAGTTGTAGAGCGAGCCCGCCGCATGAATGCGTCGCGCGAAGCGCGAGATGATCCACGCGATCGCGCACATGCCGACCATCGTCAAGAGGATCGAGATCGGGCTGGCAATACCCGCGCCCTTGCCCGATAGCCCGACGATCGTGGGAATGAAGAATGCAGCAGCGAAAACGGGTCCGATGAACCCGATCGACTGCGCGATGACATCGAGGAGGCTGAGATTGCCCGTGCCGAGCTTCTCGCCTCCCTGCGCTTCCGCGCCCATAGTGCTCTCCCTTGGTCAGCCCTCGCGGGCGTGGTCT
>CAJCBN010000201.1 GCA_903960645.1 uncultured Actinomycetes bacterium
AGTGAGGTCTACGGTTTCGATGATGCGACTGAGTCCCGACTTCAGCGCGTTTATCGACGTCTGTAGCCGTTACGGCGTCCGTCTTCTCCGCGCCAGGTTCGGTCGTCCAACTCGGCTATCCGCCGACGGCCGCGAGTTCAGCGCGCGCGCGAGGCGCTTGCGGTACTCGAGCACGATCGGATCGTCGACCGGGCGCTCGGCGAAGACGCCGATCATGACGCGGCGGACCCGGTCCTTGCGCTTCGCGTCTGCGCCGGGCAGGACCTCGAGCATGGCCTCGAGCGCGCCGACCGGGTCGCCGGACAGGCGCTGAAGAGCAGTCGCGAGTTCGGGGTCGAGCGTGGGGTCGAGGACGATCTCGGCGCAGGTCATCAACCCGGCAGCCTGCGGCGTCTCCTGCACGGGCTCGAGCACGCTGATCGCGTCGGCCGGCTGCCCAGCGGCGAGCAAGAGGCGCGCGAAGGCCATCGCGGCGTCCACGTTGGTCGGGTCCTCGGCGAGCACGGCGCGCAGCGCGTCGGCATCACCGGCGGCGACGGCCTCGTCGGTGGCGGACGGGACGAGCTGGTCGAGGAAGGCCTCGATCTGCGCGGGCGGGAGCGCGCCGTTGAACTCGGCGACGACCACGCCGTCCTTGAACGCCTTGACGGCCGGGATGCTCTGGATGCGGAAGGCGGCCGCCAACTGCTGGTTGGCCTCCGTGTCGACCTTGACGAGCTTGACCGCGCCACCGCGGCTGGCGATGGCGGCCTCCAGCACGGGAGCGAGCTGCTTGCACGGCCCGCACCACTCGGCCCAGAAATCGACGACGACGGGAACTTGGTGGGAAGCCTGAATGACCTCGCGCTCGAAGTCGGCCTCGGTGATGTCAACGCCCATGGGCACATGGTAGGGGGGAGGACATGACATCCGCGCGGTTGTCATGTCCTGCCTGTGTCGCCGACGCTGCGGTGATTGCGCGCAGGCGGGCGCACGAGACCGGCACGTTGCTGGGGCGGCGACACGGCCGCACCCCCTACCCTGACCACGTGGTCAATACGCGCGCAGCAATCCGTCGCCTCAGCGCGGCGCGGGCGATCTCGGTGACGGGGTCGCAGGTTGCGATGATCGCGCTGACGTTCCAGATCTACGAGCTGACGAACTCGGCGGTCTGGGTTTCGGCCGTCTTTCTGGCCACGTTTGCGGCGTTGGGCATCCTGACGCCGATCGGCGGCTGGCTCGGCGACACCTACGACCGGCGGATGGTGATGATCGTCTCCGACGTGGCCGCCGCAGTCGTCTTCGCCGCGCTCGTCTTTGCCGACGAGCCGTGGATGCTGGTCGGGCTGGCGCTGCTCGCCACCATGGCCGAGGTGCCGTTCCTGCCTGCCTCGCAGGCCGCGATCCCCAACCTCGCCTCGGACGATGAGCTGGCCTGGGCCAACGGCCTCGTGTCGCAGGCCTTCGCGCTCGGCATCACCGTCGGGCCGCTGATCGGCGGCGTGCTGGTCGGCGCCGTCGGCACCGGCGCGGCCTTCGGCATCAACGCCTTCTCCTTCCTCGTCTCGGCCGCACTCGTCTGGAGCGTGCGCGGACGCTTTCAGGAGCGGATGGCAGGGGCGGCCAGGGCCGCCAAGGTCCCGTTCATGGAGGGCATCCGCCTCGTCTTCCGCACGCGCATCCTGCTGGTCGTGGTGATCGCCGAGGTCGTCGCCTACAGCATCGTCGGCTGGGCGATGGTCGCCGATGCACCGCTCGCCAAGGTGTTTGGCGTCGGGTCGCTCGGGTTCGCCGCGCTGATCTCGACGTGGGGCATCGGCATGCTGGTGGGCTCGTGGGTGGCGGGGCGCCGGATGGGCCGGCGTCCGATTGAGATCCCACTGCTCTTCTTCGGGATGCTCGTTGACGGGCTGATGATCGCCCTGATCGGCCTGAGTCCGATCTTCGTGATGGCGCTGATCGTCAGCGTGATCGGCGGGGCGGCCTCGGGCATGGTCAACGTCGCGCGTCAGACCTTCTTCCAGCGGGCGGTGCCCGATCGCATCCGCTCGCGGGTGTTCTCCGTGGCCGAGGTGGTGGCGACGGCGTCCTTCATCCTCGGGCTCGGCACTGCCGGTCCGGTGATCGAGCTGGTCGGCGTGCGCGTGGCCTACGTCCTCGCGGGCGTCGTGTTCGTCCTCGGCGCGCTCGTGCTCCTGCCGGTGCTGCGCCATCGCGGCGAGGGCATCCTCATCGACGAGCGCTTGCCACCGACATAACACCTGTGCGACAGTTCGCACATCCGTGCGATAAAGGAAGCGCTGCCATGACCGAGATCACGCCCATCGACATCCAAGACGAGCTCGTCGCGCTCGCCAAGTCGTTCGCCGAGAACGAGATCCGTCCGGTCGGGGCCCACTACGACGAGGTCGAGGAGACCCCGTGGGATCCGTTCTACAAGGCGGCTGAAATTGGCCTCACCTGCTACGACCTGCCCGAGCACCTCGGCGGCGGCGGGATCATGGACCTCACCACCGCGGCGCGCATCCACGAGGAGCTCGTCTGGGGCGACGCCGCGATCGGCAACTTCATCGGCTCGGCCTCGTTCTTCGCCGGCACCATCATCGCGCTCGGCGACGAGGCGCAGCAGGAGCGCTGGGTGCGCCCGCTGACGGGACCCAAGCCGAAGCTCGGCGCGCTCGCCACGACCGAGCCCGAGGCCGGCTCGGACGCCAGCGCGATCGCGACGTACGCGGAGAAGGTCGACGGCGGCTACAAGCTGAACGGCTCGAAGACCTGGATCTCCAACGCCGGCGTCGCCGCGTACTACATCGTCTTCGCCACGGTC
>CAJCBN010000202.1 GCA_903960645.1 uncultured Actinomycetes bacterium
ACCAGTTCGGCCGCAACGTGTACATCGACACCTGGTACGCGGACTACGGTCCGGGCTGGCGGCGCGTCGTCGGCGTGCTCACCCAGAAGCCGAACGGGACGTACTGCTACGAGTTCTCGCCGAAGGGCGGTTCGAACGGCATGACCGGTGTCTCGAAGCGGGGCGTCTACTCGGTGACCGTGCAGGGCCCGGGCATCGCACCGGATGCGCGACAGTACTTCACGGCGCCGCCGTTCGCCTTCGGTAACGACGTCTACAACGCGAAGGTCGACAAGTGGGGCACGAACTTCTCGGCCGGCCAGACCCAGGCGCTGCGCGATCAGGCCGCGCAGATGGGGCCCAACTTCCGCCGCAAGGTCAAGGGCACCGACTGCGCGCAGACGCTCCGGCAGCTGCCGGAGAGCTTCTACACGCCCGTCGGCTGAGGCGCGGCGCGGGCGCTCCAGGGCCGATCGTGATCCCATGGAGGACATGACAAACCCCGGTTTGTGCTGTCCGCACCTCCTGCAGCAGATCCCGATGTCGTAAAATTGGGCAAATGCACCGCTTAGCCCTCGCCGGAATTCTCTCGCTCGGAATCGTGACCTCCGTGACACTGAGTCTGGTCACGGCTCCTTCGGTCATTGCCGCTCAGAAGGTTGCGGCTACCCTGCAGGACGCGGACGAGGGGCTGACACTGCGACGGTTTTTAGAGCCCAGCGGTGCCAGAGGATTGGAGATCGCCTTCGTCGGCGCAGACCAGGAACGCCAGGCCGTGCGCGTATTCTTGCCATTGAGTTTCGATCAGCTCTCGACCCTCCCTGTGCGATTCAACGACGCACCCACAGGCACGCAGTTCTCAGAGTGCCTGTCCGATGCACCCTACGTTCCCAGAGACGCCACAGGAATGCCCCATCAGACCTGCACCGTGATCACGGACGAGGGGCCGATAGCGATACTCGTTCAGACGTTTCCCAAACGCGTCCCGGATTTTGGTGGGTCATTCGACAGCGTCGTCAAGGATGTCTACGTATCTACGATTTCGAGTGGCGGCTCCCCGTTTGGCCTCTTGCCCTGGGTGTACCCGAATCCGACCACCGTCATCAAGACCCGCGACTTGTTGCCGTATGCCGTGCCCGGATTGACGTACCCCATCACGATGTCGGACGCGGCGCTTCTCCAGGCGTATCCGCGTTGGTCGAAGTTCTATTCCGGTACGCGTGCGCGCTCGGCGAACAAGCACTTCCCCGTGCTCTTCGGCTCGCTGACCTTCACCGGCATTGGCGTGTACGGACCAGGCAACCGCTACGGCTCACCGACCAACAGCTACGGTCGAAACGTCTATATCGACACATTCGATTCTGATTACGGTCCAGGCTGGCGTCGCGTCATGGGCATCCTGACCCAGCCGACAAACGGGACGTTCTGCTACGAGTTCGCCAAGAAGGGTGGCTCGAACGGCAAGAACGGCATCTCGAAGAAGAACACCTACCGGTTGACGGTCATCGGTCCCTCGCTGACGCCTGTGATTACCATGAAGTTCCAAGGTCCGACGTTCCCGTACGGCAATGCGAGTTACAACCCGCTGACCGACAAGTGGGGTACCAACTTTTCCCCGGAGCAGACGGCCGCGCTGATCCAGCAGACGGCAACGATGGGGCCCAATTGGCGGCGCCCGGTCAAAGGTACCGACTGCGCCTACACGCTCCGGCAGCTGCCGGACGGCTTCATCCCGCCGGCCTACACCGCCGCGCCCTAGAAGAACGACAGCCCAACGAAGATCGCGCCGATCATGATCAGGCTCGAGATCACCACGATCAGGCGCATCATTGGTCCGGGTAGGCCGTAGACGCGCGCAAGAATCAGCGTGTGGAAGGCCGCGGGCATCGCGATCGACAGGTAGTAGACGGTCGGAATATCCACGCGGATGGCGAGGTGGATCACGAACAGAATCGCCGGGGCAATCGCGAGACGCAGGAAGATCGGGCCGGCCGCGCGCCAGAGGTCGTGGATGTCGTGGGAGACGCGGTCGAGTGGCAGGGCCAGGCCGAGCTCGAGGAAGCCGATCGGGCCCATCAGGAAGACGACCCAGTCGGTCGGGCGCGTCACGTACGGCTCGATATCGAAGCCCGCCACACGGATCGCCACGGCGATCACCGCGAAGATCAGCGGCACGTTGATGATCTGGCGGATGATGCCGCCCCAACCGCGCGGGCGGGTGCCGTTGCCGTAGTGCGCGGCAATCGTCGTCGACACAGAGACGATGGGGATCAGGTACATGAACTGCGCGAACAGCACCTGCAGCGCCAGTCCGGCGGGGCCGAAGACGGCGTTGATCACCGGGTAGCCAAGCGTGACCGTATTGGTGAAGCCGCTGCCAAGCGCGAGCACGCCCTGCTCACCGCGATCGCGGGCTGCCACCCGGGCGTAGATGAGGCCGATCGCGAGCACGATGTACGAGGCGAGGATCACGGCACCGAGGGCAATCAGCGTCGTCGCATCCGCCGGCACCACGGTGTAGGCGAACAGGACGACCACGGGCGCGAAGAAGTGGAAGTAGAAGTTGAAGATCCGCTTGTTCCACGGCTCGGCCGTGTGCGGCGACCGCCACTGCCAGAGGATGCCGGCGGCGAACGAGCCGCCCCACAGCAGCGCGGTCAGCATGTGACCGTCCAGCCCACCGCTGTACGGGGTCGTGCGGCGGTGACGTCTAGGTGCTGCATGCCCGCGACATCATCGGGCATCGGCGCCTACTCGTACGACAGCGCCGCCAGGACGTCGAGCTTGGCCGCGCGGCGAGCGGGCAGGATCGCCGCGAGGACGCCGGCCACGATCGACAGCACGAGGAAGATGGCGATCTGGACGGTCGGGAAGACGAAGACGAGGCCGTCGCTCTCGAGCCCCTTGCAGACCGCCCACCCGAACAGGATGCCGAGCAAGACACCGAGCACACCACCGATGATTGAGGTGATGACCGCCTCCCAGCGGATCATCGCGCGCAACTGCCGACGCGTCGTGCCGACCGCGCGCAGCATGCCGATCTCCCGGGTGCGCTCGAAGATCGACAGCACCAGCGTGTTGACGATGCCGAACAGCGAGATTACGACGCTCAGCGCGAGCAGCGCGTAGAAGATCACCAGGATCGTGTTGACGCCGGAGGCCGCCTCGTCCTTCTGCTGCTGGTTGGACTGCACCTGCGCGGTCGGGAACTTCTCCAGCGCACGCTCGACGTCGGCCTGCACCGCTTCAACGTCGGCGCCGGCCGCGGTGCGGACGAAGAGCGTGTTGAGGCCGGTGGCGTTCGACTGCAGCAGCGGCTCCAGCGCGGGCTGATTGACAACGATGCCGTTGAGGATCGTCGGGTCGGTGTACGTGCCCGCGACGGTGAAGGTGGCCTTCGCACCGCTGATCGACAGCACGTCGACGGTGTCGCCGACTGCGAGACCGAGGTCGCTGGCGATGGTGTCCTCGACCAGCGCGCGGTCCGTGCCGAGCGTCGTCAGCAGGTCGTTCGCGCCGTTGTCCCAGTCGAACTCGTAGACCGCGGGCAGCGTGGCCGGATCGATGCCGATCAGCGCGTAGGCGCCCGTTCCGACCTGGATGGCCGTGCCGCCGACCGGGGAGGCCGTCTCCACGCCGTTGACGGCCTGCACCGCCGGCAGGACGGCGGCGGGAATCGTGCCGCCGAAGCCACGGGCGCTGACCGTCAGCTCGCTCTTCAGCGACGAGTCGATCGCGCCGGTGAATGACTCCTTGATGCCGCCGACGAAGATGGTGACGAAGACGACCAGGCCGATGCCGATCATCAGCGCAGCCGCCGTGACGGCGGTGCGGGCCGGGTTGCGGGCCGCGTTCTCCGACGCGATCCGGCCGACACCGCCTGCGACCCAGCCGATCGGCTTGCCGAGCACGGAGACGACCGGGCGCACGATGTAGCGCGACAGCATGGCCACGGCCAGGAAGATCAGGATCGCTCCACCGGCGAGGGTCGTCAGACGCCCCGTCGTGCTGCCGCTGCTGATCAGCCCGTAGGCCATGCCAGCGCCACCGAGCACGCCAATGATCACGGCGATGACGGGCGAGAACTTGGCAAAGCGCCCGACCGGCAGCGTGGCACCCTCGCGCAGCGCCGCGATCGGTGCGATCTTCGTGGCACGGAGCGCCGGGAAGATCGATGCCAGCACCGTGATGCCGATGCCGACCGCCAGACACACGATGACGGTCTGCCACGAGAGAATCAGCCCGGTAGCCGGAAGCCCGAAGCCGATTGCCCCAAACAGCTTGCCGAGGCCCCACGCCAGCGCAAGGCCGAGCAGGATGCCGGCGGCAGAGGCGATCAGGCCGATGATGAACGCCTCGCCGATCACGCTGCCGAGGATCTGGCGGCGCGACGCGCCGATCGTGCGCAGCATCGCGAACTCGCGGGTGCGCTGGGCGACGGTGATCGAGAACGTGTTGTAGATGATGAACGCGCCGACGAGGATCGCGACGCCCGCGAAGGCGAGCAGCGCGTAGCGGATGATCTTGCCGATTAGGTCGTTGAGGATGCCGGCCTGCTCATCGGCGTCTTCGCGTCCGGTCTGCACGATCAGGTCTTGCTGCGGCAGGGCCGAGCGGATGCGGTCCTTCAACGCGTCCTGCGAGACGCCGTCTTGGGCCTTGACGTAGATGTAGCTCGCCTTGCCCTCGAGCGCCCACCACTGCTGCACGTCGATCAGCGGCGCCAGTACCGTGGTGGAGCCGCCGAGCGAGGTGTCGCCGTCGCCGTATTGCAGAATGCCGACGACGGTGACGTCCTTGATGCCGTCCTGCGTGGCGAGCTGCTGCTGCGAGCCGACCTTGACGTTGCCCTTCGTCGCAATCTCCTCGGCCACGGCGACCTCGCCGGACGTCTCGGGCAGGCGCCCCGCGATCGGGGTGTAGGGGTTGAGATCCTGCGGCAGGTTGCTGAAGACGAAGCTCGGGGCCCCGCCCGTGGAGTTCATCGCCTCGCCGTTGGCGATCAGGTAGCCCTCAGACTGGATGAACGGCTGGGCCGTCGCGACGCCGTCCACCTGGCGCACCTCGTCGACCACGTCGGCGTTCAGGTAGACGCTGGTCTGGACGTTCTCGAACGGCGGCTTCTGCTTGACCACCACGTCGATCTTGGCGTTGCCGGCCTGGAAGATCTGCACGAAGGCGCGGTCGATCTGGTCCGTCAGCACGAGCGTGCCGGAGATCATCGTCACGCCGAGCAGGATCGCGATGGCGGTGAGGGCCGAGCGCAGCTTGCGCGACGCGAGCCCCCGCAGAACCAGACCGGGCATGCCCTACTCCAGCGTCTTGATCGTGTCGAAGATCTCGGGCGCCGACATGCGCCCGGCGTCCTTGACGATCTTGCCGTCACGCAGGAACAGCACGCGATCGGCGATGGCGGCGGCGCTCGCGTCGTGCGTGACCATGATCACGGTCTGGCCAAAGTCGTCGACGGCCAGGCGCAGCAGTTCGAGGACCTCGGCGCTGGTCTTGGAGTCGAGGTTGCCGGTCGGCTCGTCGCCGAACACCACGGCGGGCCGCGAGAGCAGGGCGCGCGCCACGGCGACGCGCTGCTGCTGACCGCCTGACAGCTCGGACGGCTTGTGCGTGAGCCGGGTCGCGAGGCCGGTCGCCTCGATCAGGCGGGTCTGCCACTCGGCGTCGGGCACACGGCCGGCGATCTTCATCGGCAGCTCGATGTTCTCCTTGGCGGTGAGCATCGGCAGCAGGTTGAAGAACTGGAAGACGAAGCCGACCTTGTCGCGGCGCAGCAGCGTGAGCTTCTGGTCGTTGAGGCCGGCGAGCTCGGTGCCGTCGACGACGACGCTGCCGCTGGTCGGCCGATCGAGGCCTGCGAGGATGTGCATCAGCGTCGACTTGCCCGAGCCGGACGGACCCATCACCGCGGTGATCTGCCCGCGCGGGAAGGAGACGGTGACGCCGTCGAGGGCACGCACCTCGGAGTCGCCCTCGCCGTAGATCTTGGTGAGGTCGGTGGCGACCACGACGTCGCCCGTGGCGACGATGGTGGCTGCGGCTTCGGGTTCAGCGCTCACGGGGGAACTCCATCCTGATCAGTCGGTCAGCGATCTGTTCGCAGGCTAGCGGACACCGGCCTGCGCAGCACCGGAAACCCCGAAGTTCGGCTGTTAGAGCTTGCCGGAGGCGGCCAGCGTGACGCGCCCCCAGAGATCCTCGCCCACCTTGGAGCGGCGGATGTAGAGCCCCTGCTTGGGCACAAACTCGCCCTCGAGCGCCAGCACTGGACCGCGCTTCGGGCTCGTCGCGTCGACGTACCAGTCGCCGTCGTCGAGCATCTCGCCAGCCGGCGAGAAGACGATGCGCGAGCGCTCCTCCTCGGTCAGCGGCTGCAGCCAGGAGAACCCCAGCGGATTGGAGAGATCGGGACCGCCCATTACGACTTCTTCGCGGCCTTCTTGGAGGCCTTGAGCGGGTTGAGCATCTTCTCCTTGGCGTCCGCAGGCGCGTCGGCCAGCGGCACCGTGGTCTCGCCGCAGATGTGGCCCTTGACGCGGCGCAGGCACGTCTCCGGCACCTGCCAGAGCGAGATCGTGCGATGGCCGTGCTTGCAGATGTACACGCGCGCTACGGACGGACCATCTTGGACGATCGTCGCGGTGGCGGCGGGGGCGTCGTACTCCTCGGCGGCCTCGCCGGCCTCGGCGGACTCGCCGGCGACCTCGGGGAGGTCGGCCACGGCGACGGGGGTCTCCTCGGCGGCGGCCTCGGTGGCCTCGGTCACGTCGGCAGCGGGGGCCTCAGCCTCGGCGCTTGCCTCGATCTCGGTCTCGGTGCTGTCGTCGGACACGGTGGCGGTCTCCTGGAGGAAATCGGGTCTGCGGGATCCTATTGGAGCCCGTCTCGGCCGGGGGAGGTTCCCCCGAGATGGTCGAAGCATGGCACCACCGACGCACGGCGGCGGCACTCCCCGGGCGGTCGGTAAGATGAGGTCGTGCCGAACCGCAAGAGCTTCCAATACGACGTCGGGGTGGCGTGGGACGGACGCCGCGCCTCCCTGCTGACCGCCGACGGGCCGCCCGCGATCCTGTCTGGACCACCGGCCGATTTCCCGATGGGCGAGGCGGAGCGCTGGAGCCCCGAGCACCTGCTGCTCGGCAGCCTCGCCTCCTGCACGATGATCTCGTTCCTCGCGCACGCCGAGCACAAGGGCGTCGAGGTGCTCGAGTACAGCTCGGAGATCGGTGGCACCGTGATGCGCCGGATCGAGGACAGCCGCTACGCCTTCGTGCACATCCACCAGCGCCCACGCATCGTCGTCGCCGCCGGTCAGGCCGAGCGGGCACGCGAGCTGATCGGCAAGGCCGAGCGCGACTGCTTCATCTCCGCCTCGACGACTGCCGAGGTCCAGAACGACTGGGAGATCAGCGAGCGATGAGCGGGCCGCAGGACCCGGTCCACGGCTCGTACCACGCGTTCTACGGCGTCGTCCGCACCTTCTGCGGTGTTCCGCTCGTGTCGTCGCGCGACGACGTCGCCGCCGCCGATGCCGTGGTGATCGGCGCGCCGTTCGACGAGGGCGTCTCCTACCGCCCGGGCACGCGCTTCGGCCCGCAGGCCGTGCGCACCGCCGAGGACATCAACGTGACGGGCGATCGACCGAGCATGCATGCCGGCATCGATCCCCTCCAGGAACTGCGCATCGTCGACTGGGGCGACATCGACGTGGTCGCCAGCGACCTGCCGCGTTCGCACGCACTGCTCGCCGAAGCCGCGGGCGCTGCACTTGCCACCGACACCGTGCCCGTCGTGATCGGCGGTGACCACTCGCTGTCGCACGCGATGCTCCAGGCCATGCACGCGCAGTTCGGCGCCGATGGCTACTCGGTGATTCACTTCGACACGCACGCCGACACGGGCGTGCCCGAGGACGGCGAGCCACCGCACGGCACGCCGTTTCGTGCGGCGATCGAGCGCGGCCACCTGAAGGGCACGAACATCTTCCAGATCGGCCTGCGCGGCACGTGGCCCGGCCCCGAGCTGTTCCAGTGGATGCGTGAGCAGGGCATGCAGTGGGCGACGATGGACGAGGTCATGGACCGCGGCATCACCGACGTCGTCCACGAGGCGATCCAGCACGCCCGCGCCGCTGCCCCCAAGACGTACCTGACCGTCGACATCGACGTGCTCGACCCCGCCTACGCGCCGGGCACCGGCACGCCCGAGCCGGGTGGCCTGACGACGCGCGAGCTGCTGCGCGCGGTGCGCACCGTCACCAGCGAGCTCGATGTCGCGGCCTTCGACCTCGTGGAGGTATCGCCGCCGTACGACCACGCCGCCATCACCGCGATGGCCGGCCACCGCGTACTGCTCGAGGGGCTCAACGGCATGGCGCTGCGGCGCACGGGCCGGAAGGCCCGCCACGAGCAGCCGTGACGCCGCCGCTCGTCGCCTACGCGGATCTGCACGACGATGCCCTCGTCGGCCCGCTGCTCGAGCTTGTCGAGACGCCGGACAGCGAGCTTCTGGCCGCCGATGTCGCCCGGGCCGCCCTCGCCGATGAGCTCGACCTCGCCTCCGCGATCGCGCTGGCCGTCGTGGCCTCGGAGGGGCCGTTCGCCACGGCGGCGCGGAGCGGCCTCGCCGCAACCGACGCCCGCGTGGCCATCGCCGGCGCCGAGCTCTCGCGCCTTGGTGCCCTCGCTCACGGCGACGCCCGGCGACTCCTCCAGCGGCACGGGCTCGACGGCGCGCTCGAGGGCACCGCACTGTCGCCCGCCCTGCGCGACGCCATGCCCCCGTCGGCCGTCGCGCTGATCGATGCGCTCGCCACCGAGACCAGCTGGCTGCCCCATGCACCCAGCCTCGCCGCCTTCCATGCCGCCGAGGCGACCGGCGATCTCGCCATTCACCGCGTCCTGCGCTGGCTCGACGGCCGGCTCGTCGGCGTCGCGGCGCCCGATCGGATCGGCCTCGACGATCTGACCGGGTACGAGGAGCAGCGTGAGCCCCTGCTCGCGGACCTGCACGCGTTCCTCCACGGTGCACCGGCCAACGATGCGCTCCTCTACGGCCCTCCGGGCACGGGCAAGTCGGCCGCCGTGCGCGCCTGTGCCGGCGCCTTCGCCGACCAGGGCATCCGCCTGGTGCAGGTCGAGCGCGACCAGCTCGACGACGTCGAGGACGCGCTGCTCGCACTGCGCGCGGGGCCCCGCACGATCCTTTTCCTCGACGACCTCGTGGTCGACGACACGGATCGCCTCGACCGCACGCTGCGTGCCACGCTCGACGGCGGCGTCGCGGAGCGCCCCACCAACGTGATCGTCTGGGCCACCTCGAACCGGCTCAACCTGACGCGCGGTTCGCGCTCGGAGCGCGAGGACGAGGTCAACGCCGAGGAGGCCGTCGCCGAGAAGTCGGCACTCGCCGCCCGCTTCGGCCGCCGCATCCGCTTCCCGAAGCAGGACCGCGCCGCCTACCTCGCGATCTGCCACCGGCTCGTCCGCGACCGCCTCGGCGAAGTGCCGACCGGACTGGACGAGGCGGCGCTGCGCTTCGCCGTGCAGGGGCACGGGTTCTCGGCGCGCACCGCGGTGCAGTTCGCCGCCACCTACGGACGCTAGGTCGGCACCGGCGCTCCTGCATCGCGCCGGTGCCGTGCGTCTGCGTGTCTAGCGAACCTGCATCGTCTTGACGGTCTGCGCGATCACGACGCCGCCCTTCATGGCCTGGGTCGTGATCGTCCAGGTCCCCTTCTTCAGGCGCACCTTGCACGCGTAGGCCTTCGGGCCCTTCTTCGGTGCCTTCATCGAGCAGCGACCGTTGATCTTCTTCGTGGACGACGTCGCGGTCTGCATGATCTTCGTCGCGCCCGTGGGCACGACGCCCTTCGTCTTGCACATCGCCGACTTGCATCGCGCTGCACCGGGGACCGGCGGCAGTGCTGCGCCCCCGGTGAGCGCGGCCGCCCCCGGCACATCCGACGCACCCGGCGGGATCGCAGCGATCGCGGGGGCCGCGGGCGTGACCGCACGGGACGCCGACGAACTCGTCGATGTCCCACTGTCGTTCGTCGCCTTCGCTGTGAAGGTGTAGGCCGTCCCGTTCGTCAAGCCGCGCACCACACACGACGTCGCGGGAGCCGTGACCGTGCACGTCGCCCCACCCGGCGTCGCCGTGACCGTGTACGTCGATGCCGCTCCACCCGACCCCGCTGTGACGGACACGGTCGCCAAGCCGTCGCCGGCGATGGCGGTCGGTGCACCCGGTACACCCGGCGGCGTGATCATCGGCGTGGCGGACGTCGATGCCAGAGAGCTCCCAGACGAGCCAGTCGCGTTCGTGGCGACCGCCGTGAACGTGTACGCGAGGGCGTTGACGAGGCCCGTCACGACGCACGACGTCGCGGGTGCGGTGATCGTGCACGTATTGCCGTTCTCGACGGCGGTCACGAGCCACGACACCTCGGCGCCACCGCTGCCGAGCACGACGGTGACGGTCGCCCGGGCGTCGCCCGCCATCGCGGTCGGTGCAGCCGGCGTGCTCGGCAGGGCAACCGGCGTGATCGAAGCCGACGCGGCGCTCGCAGCCGACGTCGAATTCGGATTGGTCGCCGTCGCCGTGAAGGTGTACGGCGTGCCGTTCGTCAGCCCAACGACAGTGCACGTCAGCGACGAGCCCGGATTCGACACGACACAGGTCTTCGACTCAGGCGACGACGTCACGGTGTACGACGTCACGGCACCACCACCGGCACCGGGCACCACCGTCACCGACGCCGACGCATCACGCGTCTGCACCGACGGCTGGCCCGGCACGGTCGGCGCCGCGATCGGCGTCACGCTGTTCGACGCGAGTCCCTCGGCCGACGTGGTGTTCGCGTTCGTCGCCGACGCCTTGAACGTATAGGCCGTGCCATTCGTCAGCCCCGTCACGACACACGACAGGGGCGATGCCGTCGCCAGCACCGGGCACGTGCCCGACGCCGTCCCACCCGCATACGCCGTCACCGTGTACGACACCGGCGCGCCGCCACCCGCACCCGGCACCACCGTCACCCGCGCGGACGCGTCGAGCGTTACCGCCGTCGGCGCCTGCGGCACGTTCGGCGCCGCAACCGGCGTGATCAGGGCCGATGCGACCGACGCGGCGCTCGCCGTCGTATTCGCGTTGACCGCGGTCGCCTTGAACGTGTACGCCGTGCCGTTCGTCAGCGGTGTCACGACGCACG
>CAJCBN010000203.1 GCA_903960645.1 uncultured Actinomycetes bacterium
ACAGGTCGGCCACTCGAGGTCGATCCGTTCATGGCGTACCTCGAGGCGAAGTACGGCGCGCTGTACGGCATCTGATGCGTCTCGGTTGATCAGAGGGGTGTGGGCCCTGTGTGTGATGAAATGGGCCAGACCCCTCTGATCAACGAGCCTGCGCTACGGCGCCTTGCGGCCGTGCTCGACGAAGTGCCGGTGTGTGATCGGCATACGCGTCTCGAAGAGCGCTTCGACGGCCTCGGCGTAGCGCCGGATCTCGCGCTGGGCGTGCTCCTGATTGCGCAGCGAGAGGAAGTTCATCAGGCTGCGCGCGTTCAGCGTCCAGAAGAACTCGGTCATGATGCCGACCGGCAGCACGCTGCGCGCGACCTCCTTGGCGATCCCGTCGGCAAGCATCGCCTCGTAGGCGGCGTAGGCCGCGCGGTACGACTCCGCGATGGTGCTGCGCGTCGCCTCGGCGAGCTCCATCGGCACCGCCTCGAAGGTGTAGGCGCCGGGCTTGCCGACCTGGGTCCGCACGTCCTCGAGCGCGGGCACGTAGAAGGAGTCATCGATCTTGGCGTAGCGGCCCGATAGCTCGTTGAACGACCCCATGCGGTGGCGGATCCACTCGCGCATGACAAAGATCGGGCAGCGCACGTGAAAGCGGAAGGCGTTGTGCTCGAAGGGCGTGCCGTGGCGCTCGCGCATGAGGAAGCCGATCAGGCCCTCGTCGCGCTCATCCATCTCGTCGCGGCGGGTGCCGAAGGAGACGCGGGCGGCGTTGACGACGGAGAGATCGTCGGCCATGGCGTTGTCGAGGCGGACGAAACCATCGGTGAAGACGTCAATGCGATCCATACTCGGAATCTAGTCGGGCGCCCGGCGGAACCCTTCCGCGGAACCCCGGCGGGCTACTGCGCCAGCCGTCCGCCGTCGACGACGAGCTCCGCACCCGTCACGTAGTCGGCGGTCAGCAGGTAGCGCACGGCGCCGGCGATGTCGGCGGGTGTGCCGAGGCGGCTGAGTGGGATGCGCTCGACGATGCGCTCCAGCGCGGCCCCGTCCGCGTCGTCCGGCGGAAGCACCGTGCCGGGGTGCACGATATTGATGCGGTGCCGCGGCGCCAGCGACCGGGCGAGGCCCGAGACCAGGGAGCGCTGCGCGCCCTTGGCGGCCGAGTGGGGGAGGTAGGAGGGCCAGCCGCGCACACCGGCCACGTCGCCGATCACGACGATCGAACCGTGCTCGGCGAGCGTCGTGGCCGCGGCCTGCGCGACGAAGAGCAATCCCCGCACCACGGAGCCGAGTGCCTCCTCGACGAGCTCGGGCGTGACGTCGGCGAGGGCGGTCGGCGTGAAGGCGCCGCCGGCCGCGTAGACGATGCCGTCGAGACCGCCGAGTGCCGCTGCGGCATCCGCCACAACGGCGTGGGCCTGCGCCGGATCGGCCAGATCGGCGATCAGCGCCACACTGGTGCGTGCCGCCGGGACCGGAACGGGTTCCACACTCCGTCGCGATGACACGGCCACGTGGCAGCCGGCGGTACCCAGATCCTCGGCGATGGCGCGGCCCAGGCGGCGGCCACCGCCGCAGACCAGCACGCGTGCGCCGTCGAGTTCCATGCCTGAACGGTATCGGACGCCTGCGGGCAACCTGCACGCACGGCTGTAGGCTGCAGGGGTGCA
>CAJCBN010000204.1 GCA_903960645.1 uncultured Actinomycetes bacterium
GACGCGGGCGATGGTAGCACGCCCGTGGCGCACGACCGTCCCGCTGAGCCCATTGTGGCACAGGCATTTGCCCCGCTACGGGATCGATCGGGTCGACGGGCCTCACGGGGCGCTGTAGACCGTGCGTGCGTCGCGCTCCGTCACCAGCGTGTCGATGACTGCGTCGAGCGGCAGGGTGCCGAGGTCGACGCGGCCGTGGCG
Organism: uncultured Actinomycetes bacterium; assembly: GCA_903960645.1. Lineage (GTDB taxonomy): Bacteria > Actinomycetota > Thermoleophilia > Gaiellales > F1-60-MAGs149 > F1-60-MAGs149. Next base: position 202 of record CAJCBN010000204.1, read on the forward strand.
GCGCAGCGCCACCGCCCCCGCCTCGGCCTCACGGTCGCCGATCACGAGCATCGCGGGCACCTTCTGCGTCTCCGCTTCGGCGATGCGCTTGCCGACCGACTCGCCGCGCGCGTCGATCTGGACCCGGAGGCCGGCGCTGTGCAGCGCGTCACGCGCCAGCTCGGCCGCCAGCACGTGGCGATCGGAGATCGGCAGGATCACGGCCTGCACCGGGGCCAGCCAGAGCGGGAAGGCGCCGCCGTAGTGCTCGATCAGAATGCCGATGAAGCGCTCGAAGCTGCCGAGCAACGCGCGGTGGATCATCACGGGGCGATGGTCGTGGTCGTCGGCGCCCGTGTACGACAGCTCGAAGCGCTCCGGCAGGTTGAAGTCGAGCTGCACCGTGCCGCACTGCCACGAGCGGCCGAGCGAGTCGGTCAGGTGGATATCGATCTTGGGGCCGTAGAACGCGCCGTCGCCCTCGTTGACGCGGTAGTCGATGCCGCGCGCCTGCAGCACGCGATGCAGGGCCTCCTCGGCCTTGTCCCAGATGGCGTCGTCCCCCACCCGCACCTCGGGCCGCGTCGACAGCTCGATCTTGAAGTGCATCGCGAACAGCTCGTAGAGGTCGAGGGCGAAGCCGAGGACGTTCTGGACCTCCTCCTCGATCTGGTCGGTCGTGACGAACAGGTGCGCGTCGTCCTGCGTGATGTGCCGGACGCGCATGAGGCCATGCAGCGTGCCGGACGGCTCGTGGCGGTGGACGAGGCCAACCTCGTTCATCCGCAGCGGCAGCTCGCGGTAGGAGCGGCGATCGCTCTTGAAGATCAGGCAGTGCGCCGGGCAGTTCATCGGCTTCATGCCGAAGGCGCGCTCCTCGATCTCGAGCAGGTACATGTTCTCGCGGAACTTGTCCCAGTGGCCCGAGGTCTTCCACAGCTCCGAGGCGTAGAGGATCGGCGTCTTGACCTCCTGATAGCCGCGGTCCGTGTTCTCCTTGCGCCACATGTCGACGAGGGTGTTCCAGACGATCATGCCCTTGGGGTGCCAGAACGGCGCGCCCGGCGAGACGTCATTGAACGAGAAGAGGTCGAGCTCGCGACCGAGGCGGCGATGATCGCGCTTCTGCGCCTCCTCGATGTTGTGCAGATGCTGGTCGAGGTCCTCTTGCGTGAAGAAGGCCGTCCCGTAGACGCGCGTCAGCATCGTGCGCGTCGAATCGCCGCGCCAGTAGGCACCGGCGAGGTGCGTCAGCTTGAAGGCCTTGATCGGCGCGGTGTCCTGCAGATGCGGCCCGCGACAGAGGTCGCTGAAGTCGTCCTGCGTGTAGACCGTCAGGGGCTCGTCAACCGGGAGGTCGTCGATCAGCTCGACCTTGTAGGCCTCGTCCTCGTCGACGAAGCGCTGGCGGATCACGTCGCGGTCGGTCGTCTCGCGGGTGAAGACGTGCTTCTGCTTGAGGATGCGGCGCATCTCGTTCTCGATGCGCGCCAGGTCGGCTTCGCCGATCTGCTCGGGGAACTCGAAGTCGTAGTAGAAGCCGTTGTCGATCGCCGGCCCGATCGAGACCTTGACGCCCGGGAACACGTGGCGGGCGGCCTCGGCGAGCACGTGCGCCGTGGAGTGGCGCAGAATCGGCAGGGCCTCCTCGTCGCCCACGCGCAGGATCTTCACCCGCGCGCCGTCCGGTAGCGGCAACCGCAGGTCGCGCACCTCACCGTCGACCTCAATCGCAGCGGTCACCTTGGCCAGGCGCTCGCCGATCGCGCGGGCGCAGTCGAGGCCGGTCGCGCCGTCCTCAAGCTCGAGCTCCGTGCCGTCGGGGAGATGGACCTTCATGACACAGAGGCTATCAACGGCGCCTGAGGCGGCGGGGCGCTCGGGAGCGGAGCCGGAGCGCGCGGCGGGACACCGAGCTGTGGTGCCCGCGTCTACACGCCCCGCCGTGGAACGCGGGACGGGACGCCGAGCGGATGCAGGGGCGCGGAGTCCGGTGGACGCGAAGGACGAAAGCGCAGTGGAACCCACATGCGACGAAGGGGTCAGACCCTTTCGTCGCATCGGCCGCAGCAAACTCGCTCAGCGTCTCCATGA
>CAJCBN010000205.1 GCA_903960645.1 uncultured Actinomycetes bacterium
ATCGGTGTCGGCGTCCGCGTCAACCGCGAGGGTGCGCGCCAGATCGGCGAGGTGCTCGCCAGCCAGGGTGTGACGCTCCACGTGATCGAGCTGACCGGCTACGACATTCACATCGACGGCAGCTTCCTGATGATCGACAAGGATCTCGCGCTCGTGAACCCGATGGGGCTGCCGTACTCGTTCCTGCAACTCCTCAAGCAGCTCGGAATCGACACGGTCGAGATGACGCCGCGCGACGACGGCTGGATCGTCAATGGCCTCGCCGCTGCACCCGGCGACCTCCTGATCCCCGAGGGCGCCTCCGACCGAACGCTCGCCGAGCTCGACAGGAAGGGCGTCAAGGTCGAGGTGATCCCGTTCGACAAGGTGCACCTCAACGGCGGCGGGCTCCACTGCTCGACGACGCCGCTGTACCGCGATCCCGTCTGAAGTGACCATAGGGGTCTGGCCCCTTTGTATAAACAAAGGGGTCTGGCCCCTCCGTGTAACCAAAGCGGCTTGACCCTCCGAATTGCGTAAACTCTGCGCATGGCAATCGAGCGCGAGGCGACGGCGACCTGGGAGGGCAATCTGGCGCGCGGCGTCGGACGGGTCTCGTCCGGATCGAGCGTGGGCTTCAACGGCCTGGCCTTCTCGCTGCCGACACGCATCGGCCAGCCCGGCGACGAGACCTCGCCCGAGGAGCTGCTCGCCGCCGCCCACGCCGGGTGCTACGCGATGGCGCTCGCCGCGGTGCTGACCAACGCCGACGTGCCGCCAGGGCGACTCGACGTCAGCTGCCGGATCACCGTCGCCGAGGACCCCGAGACGGGCTTCCGCATTGCACGCTCGGCCCTCGTCGTCGACGCCGAGGTCGACGGCGTCTCGCGCGACGCGCTGCAGGCAGCGATGACGGCCGCCGACGAGACGTGTCCGTACTCCGCACTCCTGCGCAGCGCCGGGGCTGCGGTCGAGACCGCGATCCGTCACTGAGCCTCATCCGCTGGCGTTCACCGTGCGATAACCGGGCAGACGCCCGCGAGGGCGATCGCACACGAATCTGAGGAGATCACACAATGCGACGCATCACCCTGCTGATACTCGCCCTTGCCGGATTGGCTGTCGGCGCCCCGCTGGCCACCGCCCAAGAGGTCGGCGACGCCAAGGCCATCATCCTGACCATCGACAAGACTAAGCCGTCCACCGGCCAGCTGATGTTCACGATCGAGCCCGAGGGCTTCGTCTACAAGAAGGTTCCGTACGCCGGCTCCAAGAACGTCAGCGGACAGGGCCACGCCCACATCTACGCCAAGGCCGACGGTGCCAAGAAGGCCAAGTACATCGGCTGGACCGGTTCGGGCCTGACGTCCTGGACGGACAAGAAGATGCTGAAGGCCGGCACGACGTACCGCGTCTTCGCCGTGTTCTCCGAGAACGACCACACGGAAGAGAAGAAGATCATGTCGAACTGGGTGCTCGTCGACTTCTAGCGCCTCCCGGGGGCGGAGTGGCGACGGCCGCTCCGCCCCCTGCTCCACCCGCCCTCTAGACTGCCGCAGGCCATGACCGCCGGCACCCCCAAGCTCCGCGTCGAGGGCGCGACCAAGGCGTTCGGCGAGAATCTCGCCCTCGCCCCCGCCTCCCTCGTGCTCCAGCCGGGCGAGTTCGTCTCGCTCGTCGGCCCCTCCGGCTGTGGCAAGTCGACGCTGTTCAACATCGTCTCGGGCCTGCTCGCACCGGACGCTGGTCATGTGCAGCTCGACGGCCGAGACATCACCGGTACCGCCGGCAACGTCGGCTACATGCTGCAGAAGGACCTGCTCGTTCCGTGGCGCAGCGTCGTCGACAACATCACGCTCGGCGCGGCACTGACCCGAGGCGTCACGAAGGCGGACCGCGCGCAGGCAGTCGACTTTGCCCGACGCTACGGCCTCGGCGATTTCCTCGAGCACTACCCCCACGCACTGTCGGGCGGGATGCGCCAGCGCGTGGCGCTGATGCGCACGCTCGCCACCAACCACGACGTGCTCCTGCTCGACGAGCCCTTCGGCGCGCTCGACTCGCAGACACGGCTCGAGATGCAGCAGTGGCTCCTGCAGGTCTGGGCAGAGACGCAGCGCACCGTGCTGTTCGTCACGCACGACGTCGACGAGTCGATCTTCCTGTCCGACCGCGTGCTGGTGATGAGCCCGCGACCCGGCCGCATCGCCGCCGAGCTCGTCGTCGACCTGCCGCGACCACGCACCCTCGAACTGATGACCACGCCGGCGTTCAACGACGTCAAACGCGAGATCATCACCCTGCTGCACGGGCGGGCGGCGGCATGAGGGCCGGCACGCTCCTCCGCGGCGTGCTCACGCCGATCATCTCGATCGCGCTCGTCTTCCTGCTCTGGGATCTGATCATCCGCGGCTTCGCCGTCGAGACCTTCGTGGCGCCCTCACCCGGCGAGACGCTGGACGCGCTGCGGGAAAACTGGTCCACGCTCTGGCCGCTGGCGCTCGAGACGATCCGCGAGACCGTCTACGGCTTCCTCGTCGGCGCCGCGCTCGGCTTCGCCCTCGCCGTCGTGATGGCGCAGCTGCGGATCCTGCAGGGCCTCATCTACCCCGTCCTGATCGTCTCGCAGGCCGTGCCGATCGTCGCGATCGCCGCACCGCTCGTGATCCTGCTTGGCTTCGGTATCGCCCCGAAGATCGTGATCGTGGCGTGGATCGTGTTCTTCCCGGTCGCCGTCAACGTCCTCGACGGCCTCGCCAACGTCGATCGCGACCTGTTGAGCCTGGCCCGGGCGATGGGCGGCAGCCGCCGCCGCGTGTTCCTCCACATCCGCCTGCCCGCCACGGTCTCGCCGCTCTACACCGGCCTCAAGATCGGCGCGACCTACGCCGTCACCGGCGCCGTGATCGGCGAGCTCGTGGCCTCCACCGGCTCGTCTCTGGCCGGCTTCCAGCGCGCAGCGAACTCGTCGCTCGATACCCCCGCCGTCTGGGCCGCGATGCTCCTCATGACGGTCATCGGCATCAGCTGGTTCCTCCTCGTCGTCGGCCTCGAATACCTGACCACGCCATGGAAGCACCGCGCCGCCCGACGTCGGCTACGGTTCGGCGCAGCGAACGACCCTCGGAGCTGAGATGACCACGAACCGTTTCCACGCCATCCGCCTCGCCGCGCTGCTTACGGCGCTCGCGCTGGTCGCCACCGCCTGCGGCGGCTCGGACGAGGGCTCCACCTCCAGCAGCTCCGCCGCGACCGACGGTGCTGCCACGACGACGAGCGAGCCGCTCGCCATCACGCTCTCCTACGACTGGCCAACCGTCGACTTCGAGGCGGTCCCGATCGTCGTCGCCCAGCAGAAGGGCTGGTTCGCCGAGCAGGGCGTCGACGTCGAGCTGATCTTCCCGCCGGACGCCGCATCGTCCGCCAAGGTGCTCGCCACCGGCGACTCGGACCTCGCGCTGCTCACCACAACCGACATCGCCTTCTCCGTCAAGAGCGAGCTGCCGATCACCAGCATCGGCAACTACACGATGAGCAACAACTGGGGACTCTTCACGAAGCCCGGCACGCCGGTCTCAATCGATGGGCTCAAGGGCAAGCGGATCTCGACGTACGGCGACTCGTGGACCAAGGCGATGCTGCCGTTCGTACTCGACAACGCCGGCCTCACCAACAAGGACGTTGAGGAGGTCGTGGTCGACTGGGATCTCCCGCTGCTCCTGAACGGCAAGATCGACGTGGCCACCAACACCACGAACTTCATGCTCGCGGGCGTGCGCGACGAGACCGGTGAGGATCCGAACTACCTTCTCGCCCGCGACTATGGTGCGCCCGACGTGCCGGTCTGGGTCTACGCCGGCAACAAGGCGTGGCTGGCCGAGCACGCCGACGGCGCCAAGGGCTTCCTGGCCGCTATCGCCAAGGCGACCGAGTGGGCCTGTGCCAACCCGGAGGAGGCCACCACGCTGTTCGGCGAGGCCTACCCCGATAGCGGCTACTCGTTCTCGTACAACCGCATCGGCTGGACCGATACCTGCCGCTACATGCAGGACGATGCGGGCCAGTACTTCACCCAGACCGACGAGCAGTGGACCACGCTCGGCGAGGCACTGAAGGGCATTGGCGAGCTCGACACCGTCGCCGATCCGTCCGCGTACTACACCAACGAGTACCTGCCCGCCGGCTGAGCAGGGCGGCCGGGCCTCACGGGGCCCATTTCGAAAGAGCGCATGACGGGACGCAGGCAGGAGCCGCGCTATGCGGCCGTCCGGCGTGCCGCGACGAAAGGCCGGACGTGCGCCGCCTCATCCCCATCGCTCTCCTCGTGATCGCGCTCCCGCTCGCCGCCTGCGGTGGCGCGGCCCAGCGCGACGCCAAGGTCGGCGGTTCCGCGCCGGTCACGGCGCCCGCGCCGCCGGCGGGAGCCGCGCCGGTGCTGGTCGGCACGATGAACAGCGTCGAGGGCAAGCCTGTGGCACTCGATAGCTACGTCGGCAAGGTCGTGCTCGTCGTCAACACGGCATCCCGCTGCGGCTATACCTCGCAGTACGGCGACCTCCAGAAGGTCTACGAGCGCTACTCCGAGCAGGGCTTCGTGATCCTCGGCTTCCCCTCCAACGACTTCCAGCAGGAGTACGCCGACGACGGCGAGATCAAGTCGTTCTGCTCGACGACGTTCGGCGTCACCTTCCCACTGTTC
>CAJCBN010000206.1 GCA_903960645.1 uncultured Actinomycetes bacterium
GCCGAACCGCTCTCGGTCCTGCAGCTCGACCGGGAAGGCCGGCACCCACGCGATCCGCTCGACCCCGTGGAGGTCGCGCAGCGCCTCCGCGGTCGCCCAGTGCAGGTCGGGGCCGATGCGCACGTCCTCGGCACCGGCCTGCGAGAGCAGCGGTGCGACCTGCGCGGCGGCCGGTCCGACCAGCACGATCCGACGCCCGGCCCGCGCGAACTCGACGCACGCCTCACGCAGGAGGCGCTGCTCACCCGGGGCAGCGTGCAGCTGGCCGGCCTCGGCCTCGGCGACGCCACCCATGATCAGCACGGCCGACTGGTCCGGCAGCGCGCGCACGAAGGCGGCCGCCTTGCCCGGAGTCGCGGCCATCCCGTCGTGGTGCACCGCCACCGTCCCGACCCGACCGATGCACTCCCCACGCCAACTCGGTGCGCGGAAGGCGTCGATGTCCTCCTGCTCAATCTCCACACCGAGCGCATCGCGCACGAGGGTGACCGCGCAGGCGACGTTGCCCCGATGGTGTGGTGCGACCGTGCTGTTCTGCGCGAGCGGCTCGTCGGCGTCGAAGCGGAAGACCTGTACGCCCTGCCGCGGCACGAGCGCCGTGGCATCCACAGGCAGCACGGCAGTATCGCCGGGACGCTGATGGATCAGGATGCGCTGCTTCGTCGCGAAGTACCGGCCCTCACCGCCGTGCAACTCAGCGTGGTCCGGGCTGAGCGACGTCACGGCCGCGATCGGTGGGCTCGCCGACATGTAGGCCAGATGGGTGCTGGTCAACTCCAGTACGAGGGCGTCGGGCGCGCGGCCGTCGATGAGGTCGGCCAGCGTGTCGGCGCTCGGCCAGGCGTTCTCGGCCCGACCGGTCGGCGGCACGAGCACGTCCCAGCCGGCGGCCTCGAGGAGGTGCGCGATCAGGCGCGTGGTCATGGTCTTCCCTGCCGTGCCCGTCACGCCGATCACCGGCGTCGGCCACTCGTGCAGCACGAGGTCGGCGAGGCAGCCGACGTGAATGCCCCGCTCGCGCGCCTGCACGACGTGGGCTGCCGTCTCGGCCGTCCAGCAATCGACCAGCAGCATGTCGGCGCGCTGGGCGGCTGCTGCGCGCTCGTGCACCAGCGTGCAGCCCTCGGGCAGGTCGGCGTCGGGAGCGTGATCGGCGATCCACACGTCCGCGCCGCGATCGCGCAGGAGCGCCGCGAGCGCCGCGCCGTCACGGTCGAGCCGGTCGAGGACGACCCGCCGGCCGGCAACCTGCTCCTCGGCGTAGGGATTCACCGTGGCGCCGTCTGGATGTCGAGCTGATGGATGCGGGCCTCCTGAAGGTGGGCTCGAACCCGGAGACCACTGGGGTCTCCGGGGTGCGAGAGGCGACGACCAGAATCGAACTGGTGTGGACGGCTTTGCAGGCCGCTGCCTAGCCACTCGGCCACGTCGCCGGACCCCCGGATCTTACGCGCAGTCGCGTGCCAGCGGCCTCAGGACTTGAGCAGATGGAACACGTGCCTCCACGAGCCGTCCTTCAGGTGCGTGCTCACGCACCAGCCCGTCGCACCGCGATAGCGTCCGCTGCCGCCCGTGATCGGCCGGGTCGTGCTGGACGAGGTGGCGATCGTGGGCGCTGTCAGCGCATAGACGGCGATGCCCTGGACAACGATCTGGTTGGAGAGGTTCCCGATCGTGAAGATCAGCGTCCCGATCCGAATCTCCTTGCCGGGCGCGGGACGCTGCGACTGCGTCGTGACCAGCTCGGCCTGCAGCGAGCCGATCCGGCGGTCGCCGCCCGGGGCCGTGATGCCGATGGCGCCGAGGCGGCGGTCACCCACGCCGGTACCCGGAGCCCCGTCGTCCAGGTAGGTGAGCACGATCGGACCGTGGTCGACGGTGACGACGGTCGGCGATGCGGCGAGGGCCACGGACGTGGCTGTAAGCAGCACGGCGAGGGTCGAGAGCAGGATGAGCAGGCGATGACGCACAGGGCCTCCGGGGACGATGATCGGGACGACGTGTCCGTATTCAACCAGTCCGCGTCACTCGTACCTGCAGCCCCTCAGCGACGGCGCTCCGTCAGGAGATCAGAGCGACTCGGCCAGAGCCCGTTCCAGCACCAGGCTCGGCGGCATCCGCGACATGCCCTTCATCGCGGCGTCCGCCTCGTGCATGCAGCTCATCGCACGACTCGCATCGGCAGGGGTCCAGTGGCCCACAGCGACGAGCATCTTCTGCGCGCGAAACGGAGCGACGCCGAGCTGCTTGGCGAGCGCCTCCTTGCTGGGCCGGCCATCCTCGGCCAGCTCGACGGTGCGCCGCACGAGCTCGACGTGACGGGTGATCTGCGGCAGCACGCGATGCGGCTCCATGTCGCCGGCGAACAGCTTCGTCAGCTCGCGCACCGCGCTCCGGCGATCGCGCTGTGTGATCGCATCGAGCAGTGCCCAGGGCGCATCGTCGTGGCGGGCGGTGACCATCGTCTCGACGATCGCCACGTCGATCTCCGCGCCGTTGGCGAACGTCGCCAGCTTCTCGAACTCGCCCGTGACCTCCTCCGGGTTGTCCCCGACCAGCTCGGTGAAGCGCAGCATCGCGTCGGGCTCCAGGCGCAC
>CAJCBN010000207.1 GCA_903960645.1 uncultured Actinomycetes bacterium
CGTGCCGGACGACGCTCCGAGCACGAGCAGGCCGTGCGCGATGCGCTGCTCGAACGGCGTGTTGGCGCGCACCCACTCGTCGTCCTTGTGTAGCGGGTTGTGATCGCCGGACAGGTCGCAGTAGTCGCTGATGTCCTGGGCCGAGATCGTGCGGGCCGACGACGTGAGGACGGTCCCGACGGGCAGGTCCTCGAGGAACAGGGTCTTCTCGTTGCTCATGGACGGAGCGTACCCGGCGACCGCCCGTCCGGCTCGTAGCCGGATACGGGCGCGACCACGCTACGGTGCGCGCGTGGCCGCGCCGTCCGCATCCTCGCGCTCGAACCTCGTCGTCCTCGGCTACGCGATGGTGCTCGCCTCCGGGCTGTTCGCGGCCGGCAACGGCGTCTTTGCGAGTCTGATCATCGACGCCGGCGTCGACCCCGCGGCGCTGGCCGCGGCGCGCATCTACGGCGCTGCGCTGATCCTCGTGTGGCTCTTTCTGCCGCACGTGCGGAAGCTGCGCCGCGGGCACATCCTGCCGCTGGCGCTGTTCGGTCTCATCGGTCTGGTGCTCGGCCAGGGGGCGTACTTCCAGGCGATCTCGAACGCCGACGTCGCCCTCGTGCTGGTGATCATCTTCACCGCGCCGCTGGTCGTGGCCGTCTACGAGCGCATCCACCTCAAGGAGCAGCTGCCGCTGTACGCGTGGCTCGCGATCCTCGTCTCGGTCGGCGGGGTCACGCTCGCGATCCTCGGCGAGGGCGGCATCCCGGCCATCTCGCTCGTCGGCTTCCTCTTCGCCTTCGTCGCGATGATCGCGTACGCCGTGTCCGTGATCCTTGCGGCGCGGCTGCCGACGGCCTTCCCCCCGCTGGCCCGCACGGGTGCCTGCATGGTCGTGGCGGCGGTGATCTGGGCGTTCGTGATTCCGCCCTGGACGCTGCCCTTCGACAAGCTCGGCGACACGACGACGTTCGACGGGCGCTTCGGCTTCTCGCTGCCGGTCTGGGTGGCGGTGCTGTTCGTGATCCTGATCGGCTCGGTTGGCGTCTACGTCACCTGGGTTGGCGGTACCAGCCTGGTGGGGGCAGGGGCGTCGAGCATGGTGGGCATGGTCGAGCCGGTTGCCGGCGCCCTGCTCGCGTACGGGCTGCTCGGGCAGGCCCTCGCACCGACGCAGGCGCTCGGCGTGGCCATCGCGGTTGCCGGCATCGTCGTCGTGGAGCGGGCGAGGGTGCGCTCCGCGCGCGCCACGGAGTTCGACTCACTCAACGAGTTCTGACCGACGCATAGCGCGATATGACCGGGAGTCCGGCACGATGCTGACGTGATCTCGCAGCGCACTGGCTATCTCCTGATCATCGGTGGGTCGGTGCTCTTCGCCTGCACGGGCGTGATCAGCAAGGCGGCGATCGACGGTGGCATCGCACCGCTCGAGCTCGCCGCGTTCCGCTCGTACGGCGCCGGCCTGCTGCTCCTGCCGTTCCTGCTCCTCGCGGTGCGTCGGCTGCGTCGGCGCGACCTCCTGCCGATTGCGCTGTTCGCGCTGATCGGGATCGTCCTCGCCCAGGGCCTCTACTACGAGGCGATCTCGCGGATGGACATCGCGGTGGCGCTCGTGATCGTCTACACCGGCCCCCTGCTCGTCGCCGCCTACCAGCGGGCGTTTCACGCGGAGCGCCTGCCGCTGCTCGCCTACCTGGCCATGGTCCTCGCGGTCGGCGGGATCGCGATCGCCGTGCTCGGCGGCGCCGGTGGCATCGGCGCGATCTCGCTCGTCGGCATCGCCTTCGCGGTGCTGACCGCAGTGTCGTTCGCCGGTCAGTCGATCCTCGGCGCGCGGCAGCCCATCGTGTTGCCACCGCTGGCGCGGACGGGGGCCGGCATGCTCGCCGCCGCGCTGATCTGGTTGCCGGTCGTGCCGGTCTGGCACCTGCCCTTCAGCGTGCTCGACGACACGACGGAGCTTGCCGGGCGAATCGACATATCGATTCCCGTCGGCGCCGCGGTCCTGTTCGCGATCGTGCTCGGCAGCGTGATCCCGTACGCGCTGGTGATCAACGGCATCACGCGCATCGGGGCCGGCGCCGGCAGCATGGCGGGCATGGCGGAGCCGATCGTCGCACCGCTGCTCGCCTGGTTCGTGCTCGGGCAACTCCTGTCGCCGCTGCAGGTCGTCGGTATCGCGACGACGATCGCCTGCGTCGCGGTGGTGGAGCGCCAGCGCTTCAAGCACGCGTCGCCGTCCGAGATCTTCGTGGCCGAGCTGTGACCCGCAGCGGTTCCGCCTACCGTGCCGGCGCGCTGCTGGTGATCATCGCCTGCGTGTTCTTCGCGCTCAACGGCATCGTCGCGCGCATCGCGATCGATGGCGGCCTGTCGCCGGTCTCTGTCGCCGCGGTCCGTACCGTCGGCGGCGCGCTCTTCCTGCTGCCGTTCGTCCTGCTCGCGTGGCGGCGGTTCACTCGGGCGATGGCGCTGCCGATCATCGCGTACGCCGCCATTGGCGTCTTCGCCTCGCAGGGTCTGTACTTCCAGACCCTCAGCTACCTCGACGTCGCACTCGCGCTGGTGCTCTCGTACATCGCGCCCCTGCCGGTGGCGATCTACCAGCACGTGCGCCGCGGTGAGCGGCTGCCGCCCTACGCCTACGCCCTGATGCTCGTCGCGATCGGCGGCGTCTCGCTGTCGGTGCTCGGGGGCAGCGGCGGCATCGGAGCGGTGTCCGTGCTCGGCATCGCCTTCGGCCTCGCGACGATGATCACCTTCGCGGCCATGCTGCTGCTCAGCCCGAAGCAGCCCGCGGCGCTCGGGCCGGTGGTCCGCGCCGGCGCGCCGCTGGTCGTGGCTGCGCTCCTGTATCTGATCGTGGTCCCGCCGTGGGCGTTCCCGTACGACAAGCTGGGCGACCTCGTCCAGCTGGACGGCCGCTGGCAGCTCGATGTGCCGCTGTGGACCACGCTGGTCTGGGTCGTGCTGCTCGGCTCGGTCGTGCCGTTCGTGCTCGTGCTCGCCGGTAACGCGCGCGTCGGCTCCGGCGCGGCGAGCATGCTCGGCATGACGGAACCGGTCGTCGGCTCGATTGCGGCGTGGATGATCCTCGGCCAGGTGCTGTCGCTCGTGCAGGTGATCGGCATCGCCATCACCGTCGTGGCCGTCGCGATCGTCGAGCATGCGCGGACGCGCTTTATCCGCGCCGTGGAGCTGCCGGGCATGCTGCCGCCGCTCGGCGACGGCAACCCCCGGTAGCGTTCCGCGTATGGGCAACGTCCTCACCTCGCTTCCCGTCGGTGAGCGCATCGGTATCGCGTTCTCCGGCGGCCTCGACACCTCGGCCGCCGTCGCGTGGATGCGCGACAAGGGCGGCATCCCGTTTGCGTACACCGCGAACCTCGGCCAGTACGACGAGCCCGACCTCGACGACGTCCCGAGCCGTGCCCTGCAGTACGGCGCCGAGGGCGCGCGCCTCGTCGATTGTCGCCCCGAGCTGGTCCGCGAGGGCCTCGTTGCGCTGCAGTGCGGTGCGTTCCACATCAGCTCCGGTGGCCGCACGTACTTCAACACCACGCCGCTTGGCCGCGCGGTCACCGGCACGATGCTCGTCGCCGCGATGCGCGATGACGACGTCTCGATCTGGGGCGATGGCTCGACGTACAAGGGCAACGACATCGAGCGGTTCTACCGCTACGGCCTGCTCGTCAACCCGCTGCTGCGCATCTACAAGCCGTGGCTGGACCAGCAGTTCGTGGACGAGCTCGGCGGCCGCAAGGAGATGAGCGAGTGGCTCGTCGCCCACGACCTGCCGTACCGCGACAGCACCGAGAAGGCCTACTCGACCGACGCCAACATCTGGGGCGCCACACACGAGGCCAAAACGCTCGAGTTCCTGACCGAGTCGATGGACATCGTCTCGCCGATCATGGGCGTGCGGCACTGGGACCCGTCCGTCGCGATCGAGCCGGAGGAGGTGACGATCCGCTTCCACGAGGGCTGGCCCGTCGCCATCAACGGCCGTGAGTTCGCCGACCAGGTTGCGCTCGTGATGGAAGCCAACGCGATCGGCGGCCGCCACGGGCTCGGCATGTCCGACCAGATCGAGAACCGCATCATCGAGGCGAAGAGCCGTGGCATCTACGAGGCGCCCGGCATGGCGCTGCTCTTCCTCGCCTACGAGCGCCTGGTCAACGGCATCCACAACGAGGGTACGATCGACACGTACCGCGCGCAGGGCCGCCAGCTCGGTCGGCTGCTGTACGAGGGCCGCTGGTTCGATCCGCAGGGCCTGATGCTGCGCGAGAGCCTGCAGCGCTGGATCGGCCGCGCCATCACCGGCGAGGTCACCGTCCGCCTGCGCCGCGGCGAGGACTACACAATCCTCTCCACCGAGAGCCCGAACCTGACGTACCACCCTGAGCGCCTCAGCATGGAGAAGTCGGAGAGCGCCTTCGGGCCGCTCGATCGCATCGGCCAGCTGACGATGCGCAACCTTGACATCCAGGACTCGCGCGACAAGCTCGAGATCTACGCCTCCGCCGGCCTGCTCGACATCTCCCAGCCGTCGATCGCCGGGCACCTCGGCCCCGGTGGCGTGCATCCCGATTTGCCGACGGAGGAGAACCCGGGCTTCGACGTGGCGATGGAGCAAGGCGTCGACTGACGCCCCCCGCGCCCGGTCGCTCGCGATCGCGGCGGGTGTCCTGCTCGGGCTGTTCCTGCTGCTCGGGCTCGCCGTGGTGTCGTCGTGGAGCGCCCTGCTCGAGCTGGATCGCTCGCTCGGCCACGCGCTGGTCGGCCGGCCTGACTGGCTGGTCTCGCCGGCCGATTCGCTCGGCCTCGCCACGCGCGATGTCGGCACCGCCGCGGTGATGGCGGTTGCCGTCGCGCTGCTCTGGCGGCCGCATCGGCGGTGGGCCCAGTGGCTGATGTGGAGCGCCATCGGCGGCTTCGCCGCGCAGAACCTCGTCAAGCAACTGGTCGGTCGGGAGCGCCCGTCGTGGTCCGAGTCGGCCTTCCAGCCGCTGACCGCGGCGTTCCCGTCGGGTCACGCCATGAGCGGCATCACGTCGTGGGCGGTGCTCGGCGCGGTCCTGCTGCTCGCTCCCGTCGGCGGCCGCCTGCCGCGCGTCATCGGCGCGATGGCCCTGGCCATCGGGATTCTGATGGCACCGAGCCGACTCGTCCTCGGCGTGCACTGGCCGAGCGACATCCTCGGTGGCTGGCTGCTGGGTGGGGCGGTCGTGTGTGGCTGCGCGGCTGCGGTGCTGCGGCGCGCTACCTGACGCGCACGGTCCGCGCGGCTGTCTCGCTGCCCGCTGTGGCGCGCACGACAAGGGTGCACGCCTTCTTCGCGCACTGTGCAGGTATCCGTAGCGTGAGCGAGGTGCTGCTCGTGCGGGCCGCGGTCGCCGAGGTGCCCTGCAGTCGCACCTGAATGCGGGCCGGCAGCGACGTCGCCACGCGCACCGTCAGCTTCGCGCCCTGGCGCTTCGTGCTCACCGCAGTCAATCGCAGCGCAGGCGCGATCTTCGTGCCCTTCGCAAGGATGCCGAAGTC
>CAJCBN010000208.1 GCA_903960645.1 uncultured Actinomycetes bacterium
AAGCGTCATCTCCTGGACCGCCTTCTCGAGTGCTCTGGCCTCGACGCGGCGCGAGGTCTCCGAGGCCTTGGCCTGTTCCATCAGGCGCCAGCGGCCATGCGTGTGCAGGTGCTCTTCGCCCTCCCGGATGGTGTACGCATCCTCGCCCAGTACGCTGATGTCATGTCTGCAGATGGTTTTAACCTCGGTTTCGAACTGCCGCCTGGCTATGTCTGCACGCGGACACTCGATGCGCCGGACGATGGGATCCCGACGCGCGTCATGACGGACGCCGAGATCATGGCGCTGATCCGCCCCAGCGCGATCGCCGACCCGGCAGCCCGCGCGCAGCATCTGCTCGAGCGCGCAGGTGCGATCACGCTCGGGTTCCAGCCGCGCAAGTCCGACTACCGCGCGCATTGGCGCTACAACAGCGAGGAGTTCGACGAGGCGGAGTAGCGGCGAGGCTGGTCCCGAGCGCGAATCGGCCCGAAGTCGGGATCTCCCGTGTGTGGCGATGACGCGAACGGGCAGCAGCGAGTCGGAGTGACGCCCCAGTCCGCGCGTGGCATGTGTGCGTGTGGCACTGCTCGGGCGCTCGCCAGGTCGGGCCGCGACGGTAGCGTCGGGCCATGCTCGCACCGTCTCTCGTTGTCGTCGATACCAGCGCCGCCATCGAGTTGCTGGTCGCCGATGCGCCGAGTCGCCGCGAGTACGTCGCGCTCTTCGCGCACCTTCGGGCGAGCGACTGCGAGATCGCGTACTCGGAACTGCTCGAGGTCGAGCTGCTGGAGGCAGCATTCACCTGGGACGTACGTCGAGAGCGCCGGCTGGACTGGCGGAAGGCCCGCCGTGACGGGACATTGCAGCGCACGCGACGGCTTGAGCAGACGATTCTGCGTGACTGGGATGCGTTTCTCGGCGGTGTGCCTGCGCATCGCTACGGAACACACTCGTTCCTCGATGACGCAGCGCGGGTGATGGATGTGACAGGCCTTGGATCCAACGATGCGGTGCACCTTGCGCTGGCGCGAAGCCTCGAGGTGCCGATCGTCACGCATGATCGTCCGATGATTCGCGCGGCCGACGCGTGGCCCGGCGCGCTGAGCGTCAGGAGCCGATAGTGGGGTTCGTCGGAGTTCTACGGCGCATGGTCGGCGATGAGTCGGCGGGCATCGAACGCGCGGAGTATCCTGTGCCCATGGCCACTCCCGATGAGCATCCGCCGTTCGGCTTCCCGCTGCCCGAGGGGATCATCTATCGCGGGCCCGCGAAGCTGCCCGACGCCGAATCGCGGCGGCGTGCGCTCGCGCGGTACCCGCACACGTACATACCGGCGAAGATCGCCGACGTCGATGAGGCGATCGCCCACATGGAGCGGGCATCCGGGTGCATCTCGATTGGCCGCGCGCCGCGGCGGTCGGACTACCGCGGCCGCGGCAAGTGGAGCTGAGCGGCGCTTCGGCGCCGGCGGCGACGCTCACTCCGCCGGCCGTGCCTCCGGCGGCTCGCTGATCGAGCCGCCGAACATGCCGTAGCGCTTCAGCGTCTCGAACTCGCGGCGCGTGCGGCCCGGCAGGGTCGTCAGGCCGACGACGCGGTCGTAGTCGTCGGGCAGGCAGAGGAGCTCGTTGATCAGGCGCGGGCCCGGCTCCTGCGGGGCGAAGCTGCAGAGCGCGACGAGGAGCTCGACCGTGGTGGTCTCCATGAGGCTCTCGTCGGGATCCATCCGCTCCACGAAGTCGAGCACCTCGTCGGCCTCGGCAACACCGCCGCTCGAGCCGAACATGCGCAGCAGGTGCGCGGTGGTCTGCTCGCGATGGGTGCGCAGCACCGCGACCGGCTGGGACTGGTCGATCTGGGCGTAGAAGACCGGCGTCAGCACCTTCGGGAGATCGGGGTAGGCGCCGGTCGGGCCGCCCGTGCGCTGGTTGAGCCACTTGACGGCGGCGAAGCTGAGGGCGGGGTAGGGGTCGACGCCGTCGGGGGCGTCGGGATCGTCAGCGGGGAACGGGGTAGGCACGAGAGGGCTCCTCTGGAAGGTCGCGGCGCCGCGGGCTGTGGGCGCAACGGGGCGTGATGGGCAGGCGGCGTGGGATCACGCGTCGCGGGTGGGCGAGGCGGGTGGGAGTTGGACGGTGACTTCGGACCACGCGGGGGCGTGGGCGCCGAGCATGAGCTTCGCTGCTGGCCAGGCAGCGTCGATGTTCTCCGTCACGTCGAAGTCCGTTAGCTGCCGCAACTGGATCTGCAGTTGGTTCTCGTGCACCGCCTCGGTTTCGGCGCGCAGGCCGAGCGCGGTGCACACGATGCTGGCGGCGACCACGGCGGTCAGCTCCTCGCGGGCATGGGCCTTCGTACCGAGACCGCGGGTGAGGTCCCGCGCCAGCCGCGTGGCGTGGCCCGTCGAGTGCGCCGCCTCGTGGAACGCGGTCCAGTGGTGCTGCGCGACCTCGCGGATCATGCCGAAGGGCGGAAGCGCGATCAGATCCTCGGCTGGGCGGTAGTAGGCGCTCCGCGTCCTGCCGATGCGGAGGTTGTCGTCGATGCGGACCGTCACGTTCGAGGCGGCGACGTAGTCGGCGAAGACGACGGCGGCTGCGTCGCAGCGGTCGAGGTGGGGGAGGATCGCTGTGGGGCTCTGCGCGGCGTCGAGGACGGCGGCAGTCAGGGCAGCCGGATCTCCGCTGCGAGAGGTGGTCTGGGTAGGCACGAGGGATGCTCCTCTGGAAGGCCAAGACGCCGCGACATGCGGACGCATCAGGAGGTCGCGGAGCGAGGGGCCCGGCTTACGCGGCGTCAGCTCGTCGCGGCCAGCAGCAGCCCGATCAGCAGGATCGCCGTGACGACCGTGACGACCTTGAACCAGTCGCGCTCCCACAGCAGGAGGAAGGTGCCGGCGGTGAAGAACCCGCCGACCGTGACCACGACGGTGATGAGCATGCCGAAGATCAGAATGCCGATCCCGCCAACGACGAAGAGCATCAGGTAGTAGAGCGCGTCATGGAGCATGCCCGGAGGTCGCCGCGAGTGTCATCATGCTTACGTGGGTAAGGCGCGGCCTTGTCGGCGCGACTGTGGGGCACACGACGAAGGGAGACACCTATGTGGCTGATGACGACGCGAGGGTTTTACTCGGTGGTGGAGCATCGCGATGATGCTGAGCGGCTGCTGGTGCGGGCGCGGACCCGCGAGGACATTGAGGCGCTGGCCGGGCTCGTGGCCGCGGCGCCCGTCTGGCTCGAGTCCGCGGACTATGCGTGGCGCGTCGAGACCACGCGTACCGAGTGGCAGGCCGCGATGCAGGTGCTGGTCGGGGAGATCACGTATCCGAACTTCAAGAGCGCGATCAAGGACGCGACGCACCACGACGCGTACCTGGACGTGTGGCTGGTGATGAACAAGCTGAACGACAACGTCGGGCCCGCGGGCGCCGGCGGCGCGGAGATGTGACGCTGCGCGGGGAGGTCGTGCGGGTACGCGCGATTCGAAGGCTCACGAGCGTTGCTCACGCGTTGGCGTATCCTCCGCCCATGGTCAGTCATCACGATTTCTGGGCGACGTTCCCATTCCCCGAAGGCGTGCGGTACATCCCTGCCCGCAAGCCCCTGAGCCCCGTTGATCCTTCAGTCGAGGCGTGGTTGAGGGAGAACGCGCAGCCCCCGCGCACGGACGACGTCGAGGAGTCGATCCGGCGGATGCGCGAGATCTCGGGGTCGATCAGTATCGGGCGCCCGCCGCGCAAGTCGGACTACCGCGCCCGCTGGCGGTACAACGGCGAGGAGTTCGACGAGGCCTGAGTCGGGCGGGGTGGGGCTCAGTTCGGCCTGAACCACGACGTGACACGGTCGCACGCTGAGGGTGCGTGGGCTAGGCTCATTCAATGCGAACAGTCATACTCGCTGGTCTGCTGACGCTCCTCATGACGGTCGGCTCCGCGCAGGCCGCGACGCGCCTGGCGCACACGCCGGGGTTCAACGGCTCCGTGCACGCCATCAGCGAGCCCGACACGGCCGGCGTGCGTTACGTCGGTGGCGAGTTCACGATGGCCGATCCGTGGGACACCGGCGGCGGGGCCGCGCTCGGCACCGCGTCGGGGGCCGTGCGCCCGGCGTTCCCGAAGATCGGCTCGCCTGCTGACGATGAGGTAGTCAACGCTGTGGCGTCCGACGGCAGCGGTGGGTTCTATGTCGGCGGCCTATTCTCGTGCGTCGGCGGCGATGGTGGTGCGGACGGCAATTGCACGGGCGCAGGCGAGGTCGCGGTCGACAACCTCGTGCATCTCAGGGCCGACGGCTCGATCGACGAGAGCTGGATGCCGCGGACGAACGACGCCGTGACCGCGCTCGCGGTTTTGGGATCAACGGTCTACATCGGTGGCGACTTCACCACCGTCGCAGGCAAGACGCGATCGCATCTCGCCGCGATCGACGCGAGCGGCGCCGCGACCGCCTGGAACCCCGGCGCATCCGCCGGAGCGCAGATCAAGGCACTCGCGATCCGCGACACGACGATCTACATCGGCGGGTCGTTCTCGACGATCGCCGGGCAATCGCGCGACAACATCGCCGCCGTCGATACCGCCAACGACCTCGCGGCCTGGGCGCCGAATGCGAACGGCACCGTCTACGCACTCGCGATTGCCGGGACGACCGTCTACGTCGGTGGTTCGTTCTCGACGATCGGCGCCGCCGCCCGCGACAACGTCGGCGCGATCGATGCGGCGGGAACCGCCACGTCGTGGGATCCGGGTGCCGACGCGGCCGTGCGGGCGCTCGCGGTCTCTGGATCGACGATCTACGCGGGCGGCTCATTCACGACGCTGGGCGGTGCGGCACGCACCAGACTGGGCGCGGTCGCAACCGATGGCTCGGTCACGGCGTGGAATCCTGACGCGTACGACGTGACAATCCCGTCTGGTGGCGTCGATCAGAGTCAGATCTCCACGCTCGTCACCGTCGGGCCACTCGTCTACGCGGGCGGCAGGTTCAACAGGATCGGCGAGTCGGCGCGTATCGGCGTCGCCGCCATCGACGCCGCGGGTGCGGCGACGTCATGGGATGCGGGCGTCAGCGCGTCGAGCACCACCAACGTTCGCGCCATCGCGCTCGACGGTACGACGGCGTACGTCGGCGGCACGTTTGCCACCGCCGGCGGCACGCCGCGCGCGCACCTGGCCGCGATCACCGCCGACGGCACGCTCACCTCGTGGAATCCCGGCGCCAACGACGCGGTTGAGGCGATCGTTCCGTCGGGCAACCGTGTCTACATCGGCGGTGAGTTCACGACCGTCGGCGGCCAACCGCGCACGCACCTCGCGGCCGTCGGCCTCGGCGGCGACGTCCTGCCATGGCGCGTCGACGCGACGGGCGTGCCGCAGCTCCAGTTGGGCAACTGGGTGCGCCCTGGCGTCCACGCGCTCGCGCTCTCCGCGTCCTCGCTCTTCATCGGCGGCGCCTTCACCACCGTCGCCGGGGAGGCACGGAGAGGCTCTGCGGCGATCAACATCAGTGGGGCATGCCTCGACACCTCCGCCGTCTCGTGTCTCCGAACGTGGAACCCATCCAACTTCGGCGAGGTGCAGGGACTCGAGCCGTACGGCGACGCGATGATCATCACGGGGGCATTCCTCGATCGCGACGGCAACTTTGCGACGTTCGGGCTGACCGCCGTGCAGACCAGCGACGCCTGCATGAACGCATACGACACCACTGCCGGGTGCGTGCTCGCGCTCCAGGGCAATGTCGGCCACGGAAACCCCGTGGAGTTCTACGACATGCGTGCGTCGCGTATTGTCAACGACGCGTTGATCGTCGGTGGGTATTTCACGACGCTGCCCGCCGGCTACGTGGGAGATCCGAAGACGCTGGCCGCGATCGCGCCGATTTCGACGTGCATCAACCAACCGCCCGATTGGCCGTGCGTTCACGAGGCAGGACGGACAAGTGCGAACTGGGCGCCGATCATGCCGCAGATCAACGCGATCGTGCGCGGCATGACCTCGATCGGGACCACGCTGTACGCCGGCGGGGCCTTCAACTGCATCGGCGACTACGCTCAGTGCATGAGCGGGAATTCTCTGGGCGGACTCGCGGCAATTTCCGTCTCGACGACCTGCCTCAATGCCTACACCGACGCCGGCTGCGTGCAGCCCTGGGCGCCGGTACTCGGGTATACCGGTGGGGGTGGCGCGTGGGTGCTGCGAGCCGCCAGCGACGCCATCTGGACCGGCGGCACGTTCTTCAGCGTCGACCAGACACCCCGCTCCAATTTCGCCATCATCGGCACGGACGGAAGGCTCGGTGTGGCGGCGCCGATCACCCCGCCGACGCTTTCGGCGGTCAGCCCGGCCAGCGGTCCGAAAGAGGGCGGGACGGCCGTGACGCTCGCAGGGCACGGTCTCGGGCTGGCCTCCGCGGTGACGATCGGCGGGCACGCCGCAACGTTCGCTGTCTTCGACGATGACACGATCACCGCGACCACGCCGGCGGGCGCCGTCGGCGCGGCCGACGTGGTCGTCACGACGCCTTCGGGGAAGGTGACGATCACAGGCGGCTTCACCTACACAGGTGGCTTCACCCACACAGGCAAGGCGCCGTCGAAGCTCAACCTCCTGCGGGCGCCGACCGCCACCCGCACCACGATCTCCTACACCGTCTTCGCGCCCGGGCCGGGCACGATCCAGACGGTCGTGCGCTTGGTCGGGCGTGCTCGAGCAGGTCGCGTGGTGTGCCAGTCACACCTGAAGGTCAAGAAACAGGGCACGGTGCGCGTCTCGTGCAAGCTCACGAAAACAGCACGGCGACTTCGGTCGACGACCGGTCTTCGCCTCGCGCTGCGCTCGACGTTCACGCCGAAGTCCGGCGCCAAGCAGGTTGTGACGAAGCGCTTCGCGATCGGCCCGTCCAAGTACGCGCCGTCGCGCGTCACGGGTTGAGGTCACGCGTCGCGCTGCTGCCGCTCGGTGGCTTCCTCCGTTCGGCATAAATCGTTACGCGACCACGTCGTATGCGCCGGGGATCGCGTGACGCGGTAGGTGCGCCACGTGCGTCGACGTCTGCAAGGTGCGCGCATGGTTGCGTCAGTGGCTCCACTGCGGCGCATGCGCATCGCCCGACAGATCGGTGCCCGCCGGTAGCGTCGAGACATGGACGTGCCGCCCTTTGTCGTCGTGGATACCAGTGCCGCGGTGGAGGTGCTGATCAGTGACGCGGAGTATCACCATGCCTACGTCGACCTGTTTGAGCGCGTGTGCCGGAACGGATCGGCGATCGCCTACTGCGATCTCCTCGAAGCGGAACTTGCAGAGGCTGCGTTCACCTGGGACGTCAAGCGCGCGGACCCCAAGGGATGGCGGGCTGCTCGTCGCGATCGCCCCGCGTCAGCACGCGCGCGAGAGCACGAGGTCCTGTCGGCTTGGCGCGATGTAAGTGATTCTGAGCACGCGCTCCAGGTTCGCATGACGGCAGTCGTGGACGATGCCGTCGAGCTCATGTCCACGACAGGACTCGCTTCGTATGACGCGATTCACCTCGCAGTTGCGCTCGCTCTCAACGCCCCACTGATGGCGCACGATCGTCGCCTGCTGCTCGAGGCCTCGCAGTTCGGGGAGGTCCTTACGTGTCGTTGAGCTGGTGCGAAATTGCGGAAAGCACACTGTCGTGTGATCGGAGTACGCTCTGAGCGTGGACAATGCCGATACGCCGAAGCGCCCGTTACCGGAGGGATTTCACCGATTCTCGGTAGCCGAGATCGAGGCCATGCGCCGCCACGGACCACGGCGCACCGTCGACGAGACCGTGCGCCACATCCGCTCGATCGCCGGCTCGATCACCATCGGCCGCCCGCCGCGCAAGTCGGACTACCGCGCGCGCTGGCGGTACAACACCGAGGAGTTCGACGAGGTCTGAGCCGGGCGGGGTGGAGCTCAGTGTGGCTTGAAGGTCTCCGCAACCATGTCGCACGCGCCCGGGATCGTGTCCTGGCCGTCCGCATTCCACTGACTGTAGTTCCTAAGCAGGTTGTTGAATGCGTACGTCAAGCGGGCCGACTGGCCTAGCGGCGGCTCGTTCACACTCGACTCGTAACGGTAGTAGTGCGCGTCGTTGAGCATGCTTGGAGGTCGCGGCGAGTGTGATCATGCTTCCGCGGGTAAGGCGCGGTGCGTGCGGCGCGACCTAGCGGCACACGACAGAAGGAGACCGGCATGTGGCTGATGACGACACGGGGGTTCTACTCGGTGGTGGAGCATCGCGACGATGCCGACCGCCTGCTCGTGCGGGCGCGGACCCGCGAGGACATCGAGGCGCTGGCCGGGCTCGTGGCC